>NZ_JAJKGM010000011.1:0-90938 GCF_021412605.1 Clostridium celatum | reverse complement strand
TTTAATATTAAATTTTATCCACAACTAATAATAGAAAAACCCTCTGTTTTTAAACAGGGGGTTTTTCAACAAACTGATAAAAAAACAGCCAATAGGCTGTTTTTTTATATAAAATAATTTTATTTTATATAATATTAGTACTATATAGATTAGAGAATTTAATTTATATTAATATTGTAATATTTTCGTAATAAATTGAAAAAATATATAAGTTATAATAAAACGTATTAGTAATAAGTATGAGGAATGAGAACATGAAAAGAAAGATATTAAATACAGTTACTTTAATAGTAGCTTTTTATGTGATGTTTACTTTTATTTTTGGAATGCTAAATAGGGGTAAAAGAGATAAGAACACTTCAGGAAAGGAATATTTAGTAAAATTAGAGAGTAAATCTTTAAGTGAAGTTCAGGATAAAATAGACCAATATATTAATTCAGAAAAGGTTATTCATAATGGTAATAACAATAATGATAGTGAAACAATAAAAAATGATGAGGATAATAATACAAATTTAGAGAATGACAATATCAATAATGCTAAGTATTATGAAGATACTGTGTTTATGGGAGATTCAATAGTTGAGGCATTGTCTGAATTTGAAATTGTAGATAGTTATAATGTAATTTCGCACAAAGGAGATACTGTAATAAAAGCGCAGGAAAGTATAGAAAAATTACAGAATATTACTCCTAAAAATATAGTTTTATTATATGGAATGAATGATGTTATTGAGTTTGATAATTCATCAGGAAAAGATTCAAATACTTTTAAGGAAGATTATATTATGCTAATAAATGGGATAAAAGCAGTATTGCCAAATAGTAATATTTATTTAATATCACCACTTCCAGTTATGGATTCAGCAGTAAGTGTAAATTATAGGTTAACAAATGAAAATTTAAATGAATTTAGAGAAAAGGTTAAGGAGGTAGCTGTAGAAACAGGTAGCACTTATATAGATGCAACAAGTATAGTAGAGGGAAAAGATTATTTACATGAACAAGATGGAATTCATTTTAAATATGATTTTTATATAAGTTTGTTAGATTATCTTAGAAGTTATATACAATAATCCCTGTTAAAGAAAATTATTATGAGGAATAAAGCATATATAAATAAGAAAAAATATAAAAAGTATTATTTAATAGAAATAGCAATTATTATGATTATATTTATAGGTTTATATCCTATATTAAGAGTTAAAACTGCTGATATGGATGCAATTAGAAATGATTTAGATAAATATTACACAAATCAAGATTTAGTTGAAGTTGGAGATAAAAAAAGATTAAGTAATTTATATTATATTAATGAAAATGAGGTTGAAGATTTTGTTTCTTACACACCTAGAACTAATATGGATGTAGAAGAGGTATTAGTTTTAAAGGTTAATGAAAATAAAAATGTATCTGAAATAAAGGAAAAAATAAATAAAAGACTGCAAAAGCAAGGTGAGAGCTTTAAAAACTATAGACCAGAAAAGTATAAGGTTATTGAAGATGCTATATTAGAACAAGAAGGACAGTATTTGATTTTTATTGTATCTGAGAATTCTTCAGCTGTTAAGAAGATTATTAAGAGGAATTTTAAATAATACATAATTGGAGTGAGTTACGTTGGTTTTTAGTAGTTTAATCTTTATATTTATTTTTTTGCCTATAGTTTTAGTAGCTTATTATGTTTCGCCTAAGAAGCTAAGAAATACTATTATACTTTTAGCAAGTTTAGTGTTTTATGCTTGGGGAGAGCCAGTTTATATAGTACTTATTATAGTATCTATATTTATAAATTATTGTGGGGCATTATTAATTAGAAAATATAGAAGGGATAAGGAAAAGTGTAAATTTACATTTGTAACAATTTTACTTATAGATTTAAGTATACTCTTTTTCTTTAAATACTATGGTTTTGTAATAGAAGGAATAGGTAGTATTTGGGGATTAAGATTAGAAGTTAAAAATATTTCATTACCTTTAGGAATATCATTTTATACATTCCAACAAGTATCATATATAGTTGATATTTATATGCAAAAAATGAATCCTCAAAGAAACTTAATAGATTTTGCAGCTTATATTACAATGTTTCCACAGCTTATTGCAGGACCAATTGTTAAATATAATGATATATATAAACAATTGAAGAATAGAAAAGAAACATTATATGATTTTGGACAAGGAGTACAAAGATTTATTATTGGATTAGGCAAAAAAGTAATACTATCAAATAATATAGGAATGATATGGGCTCAAGTAAAAGAAATACCTTTAGATAATGTATCTGTTGTTTTATCTTGGATTGGAATAATTTCTTTTACTCTTCAAATTTATTTTGATTTTAGTGGATATTCAGATATGGCAATAGGTCTTGCTAAAATGTTTGGATTTTCCTTCTTAGAAAATTTTGATTATCCATATGTCTCTAAAAGTATAACTGAATTTTGGAGAAGGTGGCATATGTCTTTAGGTGGGTGGTTTAGGGAATACCTATATATACCACTAGGAGGAAATAAAAGAGGAACACTTATTCAAGTTAGAAATCTATTTATTGTTTGGTTTGCTACTGGATTATGGCATGGAGCTAGTACTAATTTTATAATTTGGGGATTATATTTTGGAGTTATATTATTTATAGAAAAAATATTTTTAAAGGATTTATTAAAAAAGGTACCATCTATATTTGCACATATTTATACACTATTAATTGTAATAATAGGTTGGGTAATTTTTGATATGAATACTTTATCAGGAATAGTTAAATATATTGAAATAATGTTTGGAGCTAGTGATAACATATTTATTGATAACATGGCAAAATACATATTAAGTACTAATTTTATTATGCTTGCATTAGGGATAATATGTAGTACAAGGCTGGTGAAGAATATCATTGATAATATTAAATCAACTTTAAGAAAAAAAGACATATTTTTTATAGTTACAATGAATTTATTAATTTTAATAATTTCTATAGCCTATTTAGTAGGAGAGAGCTATAATCCTTTCTTATATTTTAGATTTTAAAAAAGGAAGATGATTTTATGGAAAATCAAAAGCAGTATTATAAAGATTATAAAAGACGAGTAAAAATAAAAAGAACAAAAACATATAATAAAGATTTAAATATAATTATGGCACTAGTTTTTATAACATTCATAGCAGTAGTAATAGTTTTTAATGTTTTTAAAAAAGATAAAACTTTTTCTGAAGAAGAGAATAGAATGTTAGCAACAATGCCGGAATTTACAATGAAGAAATTTTTAAGTGGTGAATTTATTGAAGAATATACAGATTATGTAGAAGATAACTTCGCAGGGAGGAAAGGATTTATTAACATTAAATCTAACTTAGAAAAATTAGAAGGAAAAAAAGAAAGTAACTCAGTTTATATTGGAAAAGATGGACAGTTACTTGAAAAATTTAAAGAAGGAACTAGTGAAGAAACTACTAGAAAAATAGGTGCTATAAATTCATTTTATGAAAGGCACAGCAATTTAAATATAAGTTTTATGCTAGTTCCTACAGCAACTAAGGTTTTAGAAGATAAATTACCTAAATATGCACCAAATGATGATGAATTAACTTATATAGATAAAGTATTTTCAGGATTAAATGATAATATTGTTAAAATTAATCCATATGAGGCTTTGCATGAAAATAAGGATGAATATATATACTATAAGACAGATCATCACTGGACAAGCAAAGGCGCATATATTGCATATAAGGTGATGTGTGAAAAATTAGGATTAACACCTAAATCTATAGAAGACTTTGATGTAATTAATGTTACTGATTCGTTCTATGGAAGTTTAAGCTCGAAGATAGGGACAAAAGGCAAAAATGTAGATAGTATTGATGTATATGTTCCAAAAGATTCAGATATTATTGTAAATTATGTAGAGGAGCAAAAGAAAAGCACAAGTCTTTTTAATAGTGAGGCATTAGATAAAAAAGATAAATATGAAGTATTTACTGGAGGAAATCATCCATTTATAAATATTAAAACATTAGGAGATCCGAATAAAAAGTTGCTTATAATTAAGGATTCATATGCTAATTGCTTTTTACCATTTTTAACATCACATTATGGAGAGATTGATGTTGTTGATTTAAGATATTTTTATGATGATTTAGATAAGTTAATTAAAAATAAAGAAATAACAGACGTATTATTTTTATATAATTCTAATACTTTCAATAGTGATGATTCTATCTTAAATATTGGAAGCTAGTTGGTTTATATTTATGATTAAAAATCAACATTGGAAAGAAAAAGGGATTATTAAAACTTTAGAAATTTCATTTCTATGTTTAATAATCCTTTTTTTATTATATAAATTATCTTGGTATTAAACCAATTTTCTTTTGCATTTTTCTAAGATTTTTAGTTGCAGCATAGTTTGCTTTTTCAGCACCTTGTTTGTAAATTGCTTCTAAAGCTTTTTTATCTTTAAGTAAAGAATTAACTTTTTCTTGAATAGGAGCTAATTCTTCAACTATAGCCTCAGCAACGTCTTTCTTTAAATCAACATAGCCTTTACCTTTATATAATTCAACAACCTCTTCTTTACTATAACCTTTAATTGAAATAAGGATATCAAGTAAATTTTTAACTCCAGGTTGCTCATCAGTATAGTTTACAACACCAATGCTATCAGTAACAGCTCTAGATATTTTCTTTCTAATAACATCTGGTGGATCCATAATTAAGATAAAGCTATTTGGATTATCATCTGATTTTGACATTTTCTTAGTTGGATCTTGTAGACTCATAACTCTAGCACCTACTGGTGGAATATATGGATCTGGCACCTTAAACGTTGGGCTATAAACATTGTTGAATCTATTAGATAAATCTCTAGCTAACTCTAAATGTTGTTTTTGGTCACTTCCAACTGGAACCAAATCAGTATTGTATAATAATATATCTGCAGCCATAAGTACAGGATAAGCAAATAGACCAGCAGGTATAGAATCACCATGCTTTTGAGATTTATCTTTAAATTGAGTCATTCTTGAAAGCTCACCCATGTAAGTATTACAAGTTAAAAGCCATGAAGCTTCTGAATGTGCAGGCACATGAGATTGTATAAATAAAGTATTTTTATCTGGATTAATTCCACAAGCTAAATAAATAGCTAAAACTTCTAAAGTTCTCTTTCTTAAATCTGCTGGAACTTGCTTAACTGTTATAGCATGTAAATCAACTACACAGAAAAAGCAATCGTATTCATCTTGTAATTTAACCCAATTTTTTAACGCACCTAAATAGTTACCTAAAGTTAAGTTCCCAGATGGTTGTATACCACTAAAAATAACTTTCTTATTTTCTGTTATGTTATCCAAAGATAGCACCCCTTTTCTTTCATATAAATCTTTTGACGGACATGTTTTAACCTATTGAATTATAGGTTTTTATAATTTTATTTAACTAAACTTAGAATTTTTAGATAAGTAAAATTTAATTCTATAAAATTAAAAATTCAAGTTTAAAATAAGTCTAATATTTTAATTATATTGTTATAAAATTTTCATGTCAATTATAGTTATATTATATACTTTATAGCATAATAAATGCAAATTTAAGGCTATAAAAGAAAGATAGTGTAAAATTACTTATATTTATTATAAAAAAATAATATTTTAAGTACATAAGAATCCAAGAGTTTTTATTTAATAGAAAGTATGTAAGAAATATATAATTTTAGATTCAAAGAGAATTAAAATATAATAGTATATTAAAAAATAGGACGTATATATTAATAAAAGCTCTAGCAAATGCTAGAGCTTTATTGTTAGTTAAAAAAAGAGTTACTTTCTTTCTCTATTCATCTTTTGAGCTTTTCTTGCTCTTCTGCAGTCAGGACATCTTACTGGATCATTTTCGAATCCCTTTTCTTTGTAGAATTCTTGTTCTCCTACAGTGAAAGTAAATTCCTTTCCACAATCCTTACATACGATAATCTTATCTTCCATTTTATATACCCTCCTTAAAATCCATAGGGGTAATCTTGATAACTTACAATTTAAACCCACTAAGGACAAGGGGTATTTAATGATATTATCATAGAACTTCCTAATGATTTTTATTACACTATTATTATAGCATAATTTGGTAAAAGTGCAACCAATATACCAAGTTAAAATTTGTTAAAAATATACTGATTTAAAAATAAATAAATATAAAGTATAGTTTATTTTTTCTTAAATTTAAAATTAAAAGCTATAAATGCAATGAGAGGAATTAATATAAACAATACTAAATTAACGTATTGATAATATTTTAATATATTAAATAAAACATAATTATTTCCTGCTAAAAGAGTAGAAATTATAAAAACTAATATAGTATAAATTGCTATAAAATATTTACGGTTTTTGATGAATTTTTCAAAAATTAAATAAACTCCATAAGCACATAAAATATATTTAACAAAGAAACCAACTACTGTTTGATATAAGAAAAATAGTTCACCAAATTCTAAGAAGCCAGCTATTTGGACTCTTTGACTTTGAGGAAATTCAGGATAAAAAATATTAGCAGCTCTAAGTGGACCAAAAGTAGATATAATTCCTAAGATAACATATGTACATACGAAACCAATAATTAATAAAGCTATTAAACTATGTTTTTTTATTTTATCATCTTTAGTTAAATATTTTAAATAAGGTAAGGCTATAACAAAAGCTGACAATGAACCTAAGATTAATAAGCCTGTATTTAAAAGTTCAGAAGCAACGTTTCCGGAAAATACAGGAAGCACATATTTTACGTCTTTATATGTTTCAACAATAATATCTAATAAAACAGTATTAGCTAATAAAGAAAATACTGAAATTATTATAAAAATCAAAAGGGTTTTAAAGTTTTTTCCAAGTAAAATTACAGAAGGTATAAGGAAGAAAATAATTATATACCAAGCAGGTGTTTTAAGGAAAAAACATGTTTTAACAACATTAGCTTCTACAGTAGTAGCTTCAATAGAAGCTAAAAATAACCCAAGAGCAAATAAGAATAAAAATAAATTACCTATATATTTAGATAATCCAGATGTAAATATTTCATTTATATCATAGGTTTTTCTTGAACTCATAACATAGATTAAATATATTGCAAAAGCTAAAAAAACAAAAAATGTAATTAGTGTGTAAACCCATGTATCCCTACCCCCAAGTTTTATAAACAAAGAAGGGTATGTTTTAAATGAAATACAAGTAACACCTAATATAAAAAGAATAAAGTGTTTAGCTGATAACTTATTCATTTTTCCACCTCCAATTATCTTAGTTTAAAACTAAGTCTATTTTATTATTCTCAAAAAAATGAATATTAAACATTATGTGAGGAATAATATCTTTAGGTGATGTGAATGGAGAATTTAAAATATATAAAAGAAAAATTAGAAAATTGTTTTGATGTAAAATATAGAGAGATTAATACTATTTTAGGAGAAGGAACCTTAGTATTTATAGATGATTTATGTAATAGTCAATGGCTTATGGAATATATGATTTTGCCATTAAGAGGTTTTGGAGAATTAAAAAATAGTAATATATCAACTCCACAAGATTTAATACAAAAAGTTTTAGATATGAGTGCAACTGGAATGGCTAAGGATGCAGATGATGCTATTACTCATGTATTAAACGGAGATGCAGTATTAGTACTAAAGGATTTTAATGAAATTATTTTTTGTGAAATTAAGAACTTTCCAAGAAGAGGTATAGGAATACCAGAAACAGAGGCTGTACTTAAAGGACCTAGGGAAGGTTTTAATGAACTTATAGTTGATAATGTTGCACTTATAAGAAGACGTGTTAAAAATCCGGATTTAAAGTTTGAAGCATTAATAGTAGGTGAAGAATCACAAACTTCAGTAGCAATTGTTTATATAAAAAATGTTGCACCAGAGGAACTTATTAATAGAGTAAAAGATACAATTAAAAATTTAGATTTAAGATTTATACTAGATTCAAACTATATAGAAGTAAATTTAAAACATCAACATTCATTTTTTGATACAGTAGGGTATACAGAAAAACCAGATGAGGTTGCAGCAAAAATATTAGAAGGAAGAATAGGAATAATTGTAGATGGAACACCATTTGTAATAACAGCTCCGTATTTCTTCTTGGAAAACTTTCAAATGCCTGATGATTATTATATAAATAGGCATTGTACAAATTTTTATAGAATTTTAAGATGGATAGCATTTTTTATGGCTACATTTTTACCAGGATTTTATGTGGCTGTTATTACATATCATTTTTCAATGATACCGAGTTTATTTATATTTAGGATGGCAGTAGCAAGAGCAGGAGTACCTTTCCCGACATTTATAGAAGTAATTGTAATGATGATTGCATTTCAATTAATAAAAGAAGCTGGTTTAAGGTTGCCTCATCCAATTGGAGGTGCTATGAGTATTGTTTCAGCACTTATATTAGGAGATGCTGCTGTTGGAGCTGGTATTGCATCAAGAGTAACAATAATAGTAGTTGCAGTAAGTACATTAAGTTATTTTTTAATACCTAAAATATATGGTGCATTATCTTTTTGGTCAATAGTAATAATGCTATTTTCAGCTTTGCTTGGAATACCAGGATTTTTAGCAGGAGCACTTATTTTTATAATTCAACTTTGTGAATTAGAATCAGTGGGATATGCATTTTTATTTCCAATTGGAAGTACTAGTGAATATAGATTTAGAGATGTTTTCTTTAGAGGAAAATTAGATAGAATATCTAAGAGGATAATAGGTACTGGAGGTAAAAATTAATGAAGAAGCGTATAGTGAAAGTTATTACAAGTACTATAATTATAATGCTTATTCCATTAATTTTTAGTGGATGTTTTAACTATAATGATATAAATAAAGTAACATTTTCAACAAGTATCATTTTTGATGTAGATGATTTAAATCAATGCGTAATATATTTAGATTGTGTAAAACCATATAGAAGTGCAAATGATAGTTCAGACAAAGGTAGACGTATAATTTATAAGGGAACAGGGAAGACAGCTTTAGAAGCTTTAAATTCAATAAACTCTGTTTCAAGTTATAAATTAAATTATAGTCAAACTAGAGCTTATATATTTACGGAAAAGGCTGCAAGAAATGGGATAAAGAAATTCCTAGATTTAATAAACAATAATAGTGAATTTCAAATGAAGCCAAGTGCATTTGTTTATTATGGAGATATAGATGATTTATTAGAGACAGTGTCTACTGATGAAGAGTATTTAGGATTATTT
This sequence comes from Clostridium celatum, assembly GCF_021412605.1. Taxonomy (NCBI): domain Bacteria; kingdom Bacillati; phylum Bacillota; class Clostridia; order Eubacteriales; family Clostridiaceae; genus Clostridium; species Clostridium celatum. The sequence goes on along the minus strand of NZ_JAJKGM010000011.1, from coordinate 81,676 downwards.
TTAAATGATTTAGTAGGAAAAGATAAATACAATGAAAAAGCAGTTAAATCTAATATAAATTATTATTTAAGTAATATATTGATGGGAAGTAATACTGCTCTATTGACATCAATAGATTTAAAAGAAGATGCTTTAGATAAAAAGGTTGAAATAAGTGGAGCATCAATATTTAAGGATAATAAACTAGTTGAACAAATAGATGACAAAGATAGTTTAATGTATAATTTATTAATGGGAACTACAAAGGCAGGAACTCTAGATATAGCTAATCCACAAAGTAAAGAAAATTTTGTTACTTTAGAAATTTTAGATGGTGGAATAAGTGATGTTTTAAAATATGATAATAAAAAATTTAAGCTGATAAAAAATATTAATTTAGAAGTTTCTATTAGCGAAATTCAAGGAAAGTTAACTGTTGATAGTTCAGCATTAGATTATATTAAAGTTAATGAAGAAGCATATATTAATGGATATACTCAATATATTTTTGAAAAATATAAGAAAAAGGATTTAGATATATTTGATATTAAGCGAATGGTAGAAATGTATTATCCTGATTTAGATGAAGATGACCCTTTAGCTAATACCGATATAGAAGTTCACACAAATATAATTATAAAAGGAACAGGAACTACAAAAGATAGTATATAAATCCTAGCGAAAAATATTGGAAGTAATCATTTGAGATTTATTGAAAAGGATTATTTGTAAGAGTATAATAAATAAATTTAAATATGAATTAGTTCAAATAGTAAAGAACAAAGAAAGAATTATTAATACAATTACTCTTTCTTTGTTCTTTTTTTTAACTATTTCAAATATAAATATATTACTAACAAAAGAAAGTTATGAATTGGATAGTTTATGTATATTAACAGTTTATTGATGGATGAATAGTATATATTAAAGAGAGTATAAAGGGATATAAATGAATAAGAAAAAGCTATTATCGTTAATACAACAAAGAGAAGGTATTAAGTTAGATTTTAAGCTTAAACTAGATATTTCTTCTGAATCTGGTAAGAAAGAACTTGCAAAGGATGTATGTGCTATAGCAAATTCAAGAGGGGGAAGAGGGTATTTAGTAATTGGTATAGAAGATAAGACTAAAAGAGTAATTGGGATTAATAAGCTAAAATCATTAGATGAAGAAAAAATACAGCAAGTAGTAAGTTCAAGGTGTGAGCCACCCATACCTATAACAGTAGAGGTTATAGAAGTTGAGGGTAAACAAGTTGGAGTAATCACAATTTATGATGGAGGTCAAAAACCTTATCAAATAAAAGAAACAGGATCCTTTTATATTAGAAGAGGGTCAATTACAGATACAATGAGAAAGGCTGAACTAGTAGCCGCTTTTGAAGAAAACTTACTATTAACCGTTGAAACATGCCCAATAATAAAAAGTACAGTTGATTTTTTAAATATGGACTTAATAAGCAAATATTTTAAAAACAAAGGAATATATATAAATAAAGAGAATGAAAAATTTTTATTAGAGAGTGCAGGAATAACTTATTTAGATAAAAAAAGTAAGAAATATAGGTGTACATTTGGAGGTTTATTAGTTTTTTCAGATCACAATAGTATATGTATACCGCATAATGCTATTAAGATTATTGATAAAAGAAATATAAACTCTAGCAAAGTTATGGTTATTAATGGAAATCTTTTATATATGATAGATAAAGTAGAAAAAGAAATGTATACGTTATTATCTAAGGAATATCCAATTTATGCAGTGATGGAAGCTGTAAAAAATGCAGTTATGTATAGGGAGTACTCTAGAGCTGATAAAGTTATAGAGATTATACTTACTAAAAAGTCAATAATAATAATAAGTCCAGGACAATTAATAAGTAAGGGGAGCTATAATTCAAATAGTGGATATAATAAGAGAAATATGTGGATATATGATAAATTAATATCTTTAGATGATAAAAATAGATTTAGTAATGATGGTAGTGGAATAGAAAGAATAAAGAAAGCATTTAAAGGAAAGGGAAAGGTTAAATTGATAAATTCAACAATAGAGGATTGCTTTAAAGTTATTTTGCCTATTAACTTTGAATAATAAAATTTAAATAGCGAATAATAACTTTAAAGAAAAGTTAATAAATATTGTGATTTAAATCAAGCTAGATTGTTAATAATAAATTTATATAGTTAATAGAATTGATATTAAAAAATCTATTTAGTGAAGCGACAAATTTTAAATTTTGGTTAGTTGAACTTACACCTTCTATTAAAAGGAGATGTTTCATATAAAAATATTATAAAAAAGGAGTGGTTCCAATGATTCAAGTTTTTTGTGCAAGAAGAGGTTCTGGAAAGACAAAAAGGTTAATAGAATTAGCCAACCACCAACAACTAGATGCCAAAGGTGATGCTGTTTATATTGATGATGATTCAAGACCAATGTTACAACTATCTAGAGGAATAAGGTTTGTTGATACTAATGAATATAATGTTGAAGATTGTCAAAGCTTTTATGGAATGTTATGTGGAATAATATCATCTAATTATGATATTGAAAATATATATATAGATGGATTATTCAATATAGTTAAATGTACAATGAAAGAATCTACTGATTTATTTAGAAGGATAGCTGGATTAACTGATAGATTTGGCATCAATATTTATATAAATGTTAATGTTGATACTAGTGAAGAAGTACCAGAATGTATTAGAGAATACGTAGCATAATTTTGAAAATAATTAAATTTAAATAGAGTAAAAAGAGGTTTGTGTATTAAATAATACTTTTAAAACATAAACCTCTTTTTTATAGTCAATATTTGTTGTTTTGAGTAAGGTTTAGCTTAAATTTTCTTGATAAAAGAACGTAATAACTATATACTAAATATATGAATTTTTATAGGAGGTAAGAATATGGCTAACGTTTTAGACGAGTTATTAGATCGTGGATATATAAAGCAATTTACGCATGAAGCAGAAACAAGAGAATTGCTAGAAAAGGAGAAAATAACTTTTTATATAGGCTTTGACCCAACAGCAGATAGTTTACATGTAGGTCACTTTATAGCAATGATGTTTATGGCTCATATGCAAAAAGCTGGACATAGACCAATAGCTTTACTTGGTGGTGGAACTGCAATGGTTGGAGATCCATCAGGAAAAACTGATATGAGAGCTATGCTTACAAAGGAGCAAATTGAACATAACGTTTCTTGTATAAAGAAGCAAATGGAAAGATTTATAGATTTTTCTGATGATAAAGCTATATTAGTAAACAATGCAGATTGGTTACTAAACTTAAATTATGTTGATTTCTTAAGAGAGGTTGGAGTTCATTTCTCAGTAAATAGAATGCTTTCAGCAGAATGCTTTAAACAAAGATTAGAAAAGGGATTATCTTTCTTAGAATTTAACTATATGTTAATGCAAGGATATGATTTCTATGTATTAAATCAAAAGTACAACTGTAAGATGGAATTAGGTGGAGATGATCAATGGTCAAATATGATTGCTGGTGTTGAACTTGTTAGAAGAAAAGCACAAGGGCAAGCTATGGCAATGACATGTACACTTTTAACTAATAGCCAAGGTCAAAAAATGGGTAAAACTGTTGGTGGAGCTTTATGGCTTGATCCAGAAAAAACATCACCATTTGATTTCTTCCAATATTGGAGAAATGTAGATGATGCAGATGTTGAAAAATGTTTAGCACTATTAACATTCTTACCAATGGATGAAGTAAGAAGACTTGGATCTTTAGAAGGTGCAGAAATTAATAAAGCTAAGACTATATTAGCTTATGAAATAACTAAGCTTGTTCATGGAGAAGAAGAAGCTAATAAGGCTAAATCAGCTGCAGAAGCTTTATTTGCTGGCGGGGTTGATATGAGCAATGTACCTACAGTTACAATTTCTAAGGAAAGATTAGGTGCAACTATTTTAGATATTATGGCAGAAAATAAAATTGTTCCATCAAAAGCTGAAGGAAGAAGATTAATACAACAAGGTGGATTGTCTTTAAATGGAGAAAAGGTTACAGAAGTAACTAGAACTCTTAATGAAGAAGATATTGTTGATGGAGCTGCTTTAATAAAAAGAGGTAAGAAAAATTACAATAAAATTGTAGTTGAATAGAAATTATTAAAAAATATCAGATAATATAATGTTATTATTATCTGATATTTTTATAATCTAAATAAATAATAATAAACTATTTGTAAATGTTGACAGGTGAGATTTAATTGAATATACTGTAAAAAAAGAGAAGGTTTTTAAATTTTGAGGGGGAAAAAAATGTTAGTAACTAATGATTTAATAATTGTAAAGTCTATTAATAATAATGTTCTATTAGTTAGAGATAACGGTGTAGAAAAAATATTATTTGAAAAAGGGATAGGCTTTGGCAAGAAGTTTGGAGATGTAATAGTAACTGGAACAGAAGTAAGTAAAATATTTGTAATATCAGATGATAGAAATAAAAAGAATTTCAATGAAATCGTTAGTACTGTGGATAATAAATTAATTGGTATATTTGAAGAAGCTTTAAGTGAAATTCAGGATGAATTAGGAGAAGAGTTAAATGAGAGTATACATATTGGATTAATAGAGCATTTAGCTTTTTCAGTTAAAAGGCTAAAAAATGATCAAGAAATATTAAACCCTTTTTTAAATGAAGTAGAAACTTTATATTCTAAGGAGTTTGAGTTAGCATTAAAATTAGCTAGAAAGATAGAAGAAGAAATAGATATTAAGATACCAGATGGTGAAGTTGCATTTATAGCTATTCATATTCATTCAGCTAGAAATAATGGAAAATTAGCTAATACAATAAAATATGCCTATTTAAGTAATACAATAATAGAGTATGTTGAAGATCAATTAGGAATTGAAATAGATAGACAATCCCTAGATTATACTAGATTTCTAATTCATATTAGATTTGCTATTGAAAGAGTAATAAATAATAATAAAATTCAAAATGATTTAAAAGATATAATAAAAGAAAAGTATAGTTTATCCTATAAAATATCAAAGGATATTGCTAAAATTATAAGTGAAACTTTAGAGTGTGAAGTATGTGAAAATGAAGTAGCATATATAACTATGCACATTGAAAGATTTAGAATATCTTTAGTATATAACTAAAAACAAAAAAAGATAAAAATCGACAAAAACATTGAAAAAAACTGTAAAAACTCATAAAAAAATAATTTCTATGAAAATATTGACATTTTGTAAACGGTATAGTATTATGTAGATATAAAATATTAATATATAGTTATGAATTTAAGTGTGTTATCGTAATAGAAGAATGTTATGAGCATTAGCTGAAAGAGGAAGACTGCGTCCTTTTTCAGCTTTTTTTGTTTCCAAAGATAAAAATAGCTATAAATATTTTTACACAATATTGATTGGAGGATTAAACATGGTAAATAAGATTAAAGTGCATGTTGCAAGAGCATTAGCTGTAACGTTTGTAGCAGGGCTTACAGTATCAATTCCAGTTGAAGTTAAAGCAGGGACAGGAGACGTAATAAGCAATGGGGTATCAATTACAGCAAAGAGTAACACGAATAATCATGAAATAGGGTTAGCTATGGATGGAGATAAGGATACTTATTGGGAATCATCTAATCACTATAGATGGGTAGAAATTGATTTAGGAGCTACTTATAACTTATCAGCAATAAAGATTTATAATAAAATTGGTGGATATTATCACTATAATATATATGCATCATCAGATGGTGAAAATTTTATAAAAGTTGGATCTAAGGAAAATGATGACTTAGCAACTATTGATGGGGATATACATAATTTTGGAAACGTAAAAGTTAATAAAGTAAGAATAGATGTTACTTTCTCTTCAGCTAATGATAACTCTAATATAGCAGAAATTGAATTATATGGTGAAAAGGTATCAGATAAAGTTGCGGAAGAAACAGTAATAGAAACAAGTGATTTCGCAGGCTCAGAATGGGAAACTGAATACGATAAATTCACAACAGATACAGCATATGCAAACTCAAAAATTATACAAGAAATGACAAGTATGGTTGGAAGAGTTATTGGTGATGAATATAAGGATGATTTCGTTTTTGAAGTAAGAGAAAAAACTTCATCAGACACAGATGTATTTGAAGTTTTAGATGGAGAAGATGGAAAGATATTAATTAGAGGTAATAATGGTGTATCTTTAGCGTCAGGTTTTAACTATTATTTAAAGAATTATGCAAAGGTAATGTATAATCCTATTATGGGATCTAACTTAAATATGCCGGAGGAATTACCAGCAGTTGGTGAAAGAATAATAATAGATACTCCTTATGAAGAAAGATATGCATTAAACTTCTGTACTTATTCATATACAATGTCATTCTGGGATTGGGATGAATATGAAGCATTTTTAGACTGGTCAGCTATGAATGGTTATAACTTAATGTTAGATATAGTTGGACAAGAAGAAGTATTAAGAAGAACTTTAAATGAATTTGGGTATACTGATGAAGAAGTAAAGGAATTCATTTCAGGACCAGCATACTTTGCATGGTTCTATATGCAAAATATGACAAGCTTTGGAGGACCATTACCAGATAATTGGTTTGAAGATAGAGTAGAACTTGGAAGACAGCTTCATGAAAGAATGCAAACATTAGGAATTAAGCCTGTATTACAAGGATATTCAGGAATGGTTCCACTTGATTTCCAAAAGAAAAATCCAGATGCACAAATTTTATCACAAGGTGGATGGTGTGGATTTGATAGACCAAACATGCTAAAAACTTATGTAAATGACGGAGAAAGAGATTACTTCCAAGAAGTTGCAGATGTATTCTATGAAAAACAAAAAGAAGTATATGGAGATATAACAGATTACTATGCAGTTGACCCATTCCATGAAGGTGGAAATACAGGGGGAATGGATAGTGCAAGAATATATGGTACAATCCAAGATAAGATGATTGAGCACGATGAAGATGCTATATGGGTTATTCAACATTGGCAAGGAAATCCAGACAATACTAAGTTATCAGGATTAACTAATAAAGAGCAAGCTTTAATACTTGACTTAAACTCAGATTTAAATCCGGATTACACTAGATTTGATAATCAAGATATTCCATGGGTTTGGAACATGCTTCATAACTTTGGTGGAAGAATGGGATTAGATGGACAAGTTGAGACTGTAGCTACATCTATTACAGAGGCGTTAGCAACTACAGAAAATATGAAGGGAATTGGTATTACACCAGAAGCTTTAGCTAATAGTCCAATAGTTTATGAATTAATGGGAGATATGATTTGGACAAGAGATCCAATTAACTATAGAGAATGGGTTAATAACTATATTGAAAGAAGATATGGTGCTGTAAATGAAGATGCTATTGAAGCTTGGGAAATTCTTTTAGAAACAGCTTACAAAACAAGTGATTACTATTATCAAGGAGCAGCAGAATCAATTATAAATGCTAGACCTGCTACATCAATAAATAGTGCATCAACTTGGGGACATAGTAAGATATCATACGATAAGAAGGAACTTGAAAGAGCAATGGAATTATTCATTAGCTGTTATGATGAATTAAAAGATAGTGATGCTTTTGTTTATGATTTCTTAGATGTAACTAAACAAGTATTAGCAAACTCTGCACAAGAATATCATAAGGAAATGGTAGCAGCTTATAATTCAGGAGATGCAGAAAAATTTGAAAGAATTTCAGAACATTTCTTAGATTTAATAAGATTACAAGAAAGAGTTTTATCAACTAGTCCAGAATTCTTAGTTGGGACATGGATAGAACAATCAAGAACAATGCTTGCAGATGCAGATGATTGGACAAAGGATTTATTTGAATTTAATGCAAGAGCTCTTATAACTACATGGGGAGATTATAAGAATGGCTCATTAAAGGATTATTCAAACAGACAATGGGCTGGTTTAACTGAAGATTTATACCTAAAGAGATGGGAAATGTGGATTGATGGTATAAGAACAGAACTAGAAACAGGAGTAACAGCTCCAAGCATAGATTGGCATAAGGTAGAGTATGAATGGGCTACAGAAAAGACAGATGAAAGCAATGCTTATCCAACAGAAGGTTCAGGTGAAGATTTAGCTATGTTAGCTAGTATAGCAATGGAAGAATTCTCTGTTACAAATATGGAAAAATTCTTAGGTGGAGCTTCAAGTGCAGTTGAAAAGGTTAATATTGCTTTAGGAAAAACTGTTATAAGTAGTGTTGAAACTAATCCATCATATCCAACAACTAACTTAACAGATGGAACTACAGGAACTGCTTGGATGGCTAATGGAGTAACATGGCCAGTTGAATTAACTTTAGATTTAGAAAAAGAATATAACATTGACGGAATTGCTTTTGCTCCAAATCAAGCTGCAGGTGGATTCCCTATAAACTATGTAGTAGAAGTTAGAGAAAATGGTCAATGGAAGGAAGTTGCAAGACAAGATTCAGGATCTATAACAGGGACTATTTCTATAGATTATAAAGGAATTGCTGATCAAGTAAGGTTAAAATTAACTAGTGATAATGATCTTTTAGTACCAGAAATGACGGAAATAATGGTTTATCAAGGTCAAGAAGAAGTAGTGGAATATGAAAATATTGCACTTGGAAAAGAAGCTACAGCAACAAGTACAGAATCAGCTAGTAAGTCTGCTTCAAATGTAACAGATGGTGATTTAAATACAATATGGGTTGCTAATGGTTATGAAAATAATGGAGGTATGGGATCTTCAGTTAGTGTAGATCTACAAGCTTCAGAATATGTTGAAAAATTAGAATTAAGTTTTGAAAAATCAGGACTTCCATTCCAATTTAAGGTTGAAGCTGATGGAGTAATTCTATTAGATATGACTGATAATCAAGAGCCATTAAAGAAAACTTATACTATAAATGTAGATAAAGAAATAAAAGATATAACAGTAACTATAACTGGAAAAAATGGACAAGGCGAATTCCCAGGAGCTTGGGCAAGTTTAGCTGAAATTAAAGCATTAAGACCAGTTGAAGAGAAATTTGAATTAGTAAATGTTGCATTAGGAAAAGAAGTAACTGGTAGTGAATCAGAAAATGGAAAACCATTAAGTAACATAACTGATGGAGATATCAACAGTTTATGGGTTGCAAATGGTGGAAACTTAAATTCATATGCAAATGTAAATTTAGGTAAAGAATACTTTGCTGAAAATATTGAATTAGTATTTGAAAAAGATGGATTACCATTCCAATTTAAAGTTGAAACTATTGATGAAGCAGGAAATAAAACAGTTGTTTTAGATAAAACTGAAAATAATTCAACTTTAGATAAAGCGTACACTATTACAGTTAAGGATAATATTAAAGATGTATTAGTTACATTTAATGGTACTTCAGGACAAGGTGAATGGCCAGGTGCTTGGGCAGCAATTGCAGAAGTAAAAGTTAATGCTAAGGAAACATTAAATCAAGAAGTTAGTGCATCAGTAAAAATTCCTCAATCTAACATGAGAGCTACAGCAACTTCTGAACATCCAAATGTAGGAAGTGAAGGGTTAGCAAGCTTTGCTATAGATGGAAACTCAAATACTATATGGCATACTAACTACAATAACTTTGTAGCATTACCACATAGTATTACATTAGAGTTAAATAAAGAATATACAATCAATAAATATAGTTATGAACCAAGAAGCAATGGTGGAAATGGAACTATAACTAAATACGAACTTCAAGTAAGTACAAATGGTAAAGATTTTGAAACAGTTGCATCAGGAAGTTGGGAAGCTAACGGAAGCATAAAGAATATATTATTAGATAATGTTCAAGCAACTCATGTTAGACTTGTTGCATTAGAAGGTGTTGGTGGATTTGCATCAGCAGCTGAATTAAATGTATATTCTACTCCAGAAAATATTGCAGTAAATGATACTGTAACTGTATCTGCTAATATTAACAATGAAACAATAAATAATGTTAGAGATAATGATGAAGCTACATTCTGGCAAGCAAATGGAGCAGAAGATAAGGTTGTTATATTTGATTTAGGAACAACTAAGGATATCTCAGCTATTGAAATGTTAAAGAGCTCAAGTGAAGCATTACAATACACTGTTGAATACTCAAAAGATGGTGAAAGTTGGATAGGTGTTGCTGATAGAAGTAAAAACACTGAAGATTATAACAATTATGTTGAACAATTTGATGGAACTATAGTTGCTAAGCAAATTAAAGTAACATTCTTAAATAATGATGTTAAGATAAATGAAATTAAACTTTATAAGGGTGATTCAACTGAAGCTTTAGTTAAATATATAAGTACTGTACAGGCTATTTACGATAGTGCAGTTGTTGGTGATATGGCAGGAAATTATACTCAAGCAGGTAAGGATGCATTAGGAGCTGCAATTGCAAAAGCAAATTCAGAATTAGATAATGAACCAGACTCAGTAAGAGTTAATGAAATAATTACAGAATTAAAACAAGCTGTTTCAGCATTTAGAAAAACAGTAGTATCAATAAATAGAATTAAATTAGCAATAGTAATTGCTGAAACTGATGCTGTATTAAATAATTTAAATAATAAAAGATTACAAACTTTAACAGAAGAGCAAAGAAATATTGTTGAAAATGCAATAGAAGTATTAAAAGCTGAAAGAGCAGAAGCTATAGCAGTATATGAAACAGTTAAAGTTGGACAAGGGCAAATAGATGCAGCACATGATGAATTAAGAGTAGCTTTAGATAGTTACCTAGAAATAGCTGATGAAGAATCAAAATATGAAGCTGTATTAGCTATTGCTAAAGAAAAGGTAGAAAATGCAGTAATAGGATCTGGAAATGGTCAGTATACTCAAGAAGCTGTAGATATGCTAAATGCAGCTATAGCTAAAGCAGAAGCAGATTTTGCTGTAGTTACAGATACTAATGGAATAGTAACTATAACTAGTGAATTACAAACTGCAGTAGATGCTTTTAAATCTAATGTAGTTGTAGTAGATAGAACTGAATTAGAAGCTGCAATAATTGAAGCAGAAGAAGCAATTAAGTTAGCTGAAGGTGTTAATACTCCAAATGCAATTGCTGAATTTATATTAGCAGTAGAATCAGCTAAAGAAGTATTAAATAATGAAAATTCAACTCAAGAAGAAATTAATGTAGCAGTTGAAGCATTAAGCACAGCAAAAGCTAAGTTTGATGAATCTGTAATTGTTGATAAAACAGACTTAACTAGACTTGTGGCAAACGCTAGAGAAGTTATTGCTAAATTAAGTGATTATGAGGGGACTGAGGAATTAGTTTCTAACTTAGAAGCTATAATTACAAATGCAGAAAAACTTATAAATGATGATAATGCAAGTGCTGAAGAGGTTATGGATCAAATTAAGGAATTAGCAAAAGAAGTAGAAAATGCAAAAGAAAAATTAGAAGAATTAGAAGCTAATGTATTCAAGAAGCATTTAGAAATTGCAGTTGAAGAAGCTCTTAAAGTAACAGATAAAGAGCTTGAAAATATAGTTCCAGTAGCTGTTGCTGAATTTAAAGCTGCTTTAGCTGAAGCACAAGCTATATTATCAAATAATAAAGCTACTCAAGATCAAGTGAATGCAGCATTTGATAGATTAAGTGATGCAATGCAACTGTTATCTTTTGAAAAGGGTAATAAAGAACATTTAATATCTTTAGTTGAAAGAATTAACAAATTAGAAGGCGATAAGTATATAAAATCTACTTGGGATAAATTACAACAAATATTAGTTGTTGCAAATGGTGTTATAGCTGATGAAAATGCTTTAGAAGCAGAAGTTGTTGAAACTTATGACAGTTTATTAAGAACATTCTTAGAGTTAAGATTAAAACCAAATAAGGATGCATTAAATGCTTTAATAAACAAGGCAGAAAACTTAGATTCTACTAAGTATACGGCTGAAAGTTGGGAAGCATTACAAGTACAATTAGTTAATGCTAAAAATGTTATGGCTAATGATGAAGCAAGTGCAGATGAAATAGCAAGTGCAGCAGAAGCATTACAAGGTGCTGTAAATGGATTAATTGCTAATGCAGGAAGCGATAACAATGGAAGCAGTAATGGCGGAAGTAATAATGGAAGCAATAGTGGAAGTAATAATACAACTAATAAACCAGGAACTAACGGTTCTGGAAATAGTACAAGTGGTAAATTACCACAAACAGGTGGAAAATCTTCAGCTGTAGCAGTAATACTAGGTGGAATATTAGCTGCGGGTGGAGCACTATTAGGAAGAAAAAGAAATAAAAAATAATTAATCTATTGATTAATTTCTGAAAAAAACTGAGCAGCATATAGTTGCTCAGTTTTTTAATTTTATTTTTAATATTTTAAGTTTTACCCATTAATTTTTATTAGTGAAACTTGCAGACAGTAGAATTAAAGTATAATATATTGTAAGAATATTAAATTAATATAAAAAGCAATAATTATAAAATTAATTTATAATATAAAAGATTGTATTTAGAAAGGTGAGAAATACTTAATGGCATTATATGCAATATCAGATTTACATCTAGCTTTTAATGTAGATAAACCTATGGATATTTTTGGTGAAAGATGGATAAATCATGATGAGAAGATAAAGAATAATTGGATAGAAAAAATTAATGATGATGACACTGTGCTTATAGCAGGAGATATATCATGGTCAATGAAATGGGAAGATTGTAAATACGATTTAGATTGGATAAGCTCATTGCCAGGAAAAAAAATAATTAGCAAAGGAAATCATGATTTTTGGTGGAGTAGTATATCAAAATTAAATGCTATGTATGAAAATATGAAGTTCTTGCAAAATAATTATTATGCTTATAATGAGTATGCTATATGTGGAACAAGAGGATGGTTAGATCCAAGTAGTGATAAGTTCAATACAAAGGATGAAAAAATATATGCTAGGGAGCAAATAAGATTAAAATTATCTTTAGATTCAGCAAAAAAAGCAGGCTATGAAAAGATTATTGTAATGATTCATTACCCACCTTTTGCTGATGAGAATGGAGAGTCAGATTTCACTAATATATTTAAAGAGTATGGTGTGGAAAAGGTTATATATGGACATCTTCATGGACCATCAAATATAAAAGCTAAAGAAGGAATAATAAATGGGGTTGAGTATATAATGACTTCTTGTGATTTTATAGATTTTAATCCTATAAAAATTTTAGACTAAAATTATTATACATAAATTAAAATTTTATGTTTTATTAAGTTTAAATTATGTCTTTTACTTCATTAAGGCAATAATTAAGATGAAAAATAAGATTATATTTACTTGTGGTAATTTTTAGTTACACTTTGATGTGTTTTTGATATAATGTATTTGTATTAATTATAAGGGTGATGTATATATGGCAATGCAAAGCTGGAAAAGTTTCCTTATGCCTTATGAACAGGCTGTAGAAGAGTTAAAGGTTAAACTTAAAAGTATAAGAAAAGAATATAGAAAAAGAAATGAATATTCTCCAATAGAATTTGTTACAGGAAGAGTTAAAGAGGTCTCGAGCCTTCTTGAAAAAGCAAATAAATTCGGAATTCCGTTAGATAGAGTTAGAGAAGAAATGGAGGATATAGCTGGTATAAGAATAATGTGCCAGTTTGTTGATGATATAGATAAAGTAATAGAGTTACTTCGTGCAAGAAAGGATATGCAGATTCTTTACGAAAAAGACTATGTTAGAAATGTTAAAGAAAGTGGTTATAGAAGTTATCATATGATTATTAAATATACTGTATATACAGCAGAAGGACCACAAGAAATATTAGCAGAGTTTCAAATAAGAACTTTGGCAATGAACTTCTGGGCAACTATAGAACATTCTTTAAATTACAAGTATAAACAGCATATACCAGAGGATTTGAAAATTAAATTAAAAGAAGCTGCAGATTCAGCATTTAATTTAGATGAACAAATGCTTGAAATAAAAGATGAAATAAAGGATGCTCAAAGATTGTTTGAAGTTAAGTCAGATATTATAAGCAACATAATGAATAATATAATAACATTAATGTCTATAGGAAGAGCTATGGAAGCAAGTAGATATCAGGTAATGTTGAATAAACTTGTAGATGAAGGGGAAGTTTGGGAACTTAATAGTTTACTAGATTCAATAAAGAAGGATATAGAAAGATATAGAGAAAACTAAGGGGAAGAGGTTTATGCACTTAAAAGATAAAGTTAAAAATAGATATTTTATAATAGTTACAACGCTTTTAATAATAAGCTTAATAATTAATATTTATCAAGTAGTAATTAACCATGAATATAAGCATATATTAAGAGAAGACAACTATAGTAAGATAGAACAAATTAGATATAGAAATGAATCAATACTTGCTACATTAGAGGGATGTATTAAAGCTAATAGTATTAATAATGAAGAATTATTAGCTTTATACAAAAATTATGGTGAAATTACTAAGGCAGAGGTAGAATTATATGAAGCCGAAGTAGAAAATTTAAAAAATAAAAATGTTAACTATAATAAGAAGGAAGTAGATATCTCAAATAAAATTGATTTATATTGGGAGATTGAAGAACTTATATATGCATACCTTCAAAATGATATGAAAGAAAATAGCTATACAATGGAATTAAAGGGTAAAGCATATACAGATTTTGAGGTATTATTAAATATGTCTAAAGATTTAAATAATTACTTTGTTCAGTTCTATCAAAAACATTGTGATAATTTAGATGAAGAAAAAAGAAAAGAAGAAATGATAAAAAAAGAGTATTGGATTGATATCTTAGATGGAATTCAAGAAATAAATAATAAATATATAGATTATTCATTTGTATACTAGAAATAATATAAATTTTTAAATAATGTTAAGTAATAATTATATAATTATTATTAAAGAATTGAAAAAAGTCGTTACGAAAGTAACGACTTTTTTATTTTAGTGGTGACATCCACCACCACAAGAACCACAACCACCTTCAACTTCGATAACTGGTTTTAATGATAATCCTCTACCACCATTTTCTTCTGATGAAAGTAATTTAAATCCACCAAATTCATCAACTAATTTTTCTTCAGCAATTAAAGTAATATCGTTGATTTTTTCAACAACATCTCCTTCTTTTGCTTCATCAACAGTTATATTGAAAGCTGGGCCACTGCAACCAAATCCAGCTAAGTTAATTCTTATGCTGTAGTTTTCTACTTCATTTTCATCAAGGAAAGTCTTGAATTCGTTATATGCTTGTTCGCTTACTAAAAATTTGTTCATTATGTTCACCTCTCGAAATTTTTATTTCAAATTATGTTTATAGTATACCATATTAGTCGGAAATAGCAACATGTTTTTTATATATATACTGTAAAAAAATTCCTCAAAATAAAAATAGAACATATTGAAATTTGAATAAATTGACAATATAATATAAAGGTATAATTATAGTAAAATATTTAATATATTTATAAAAAATCAGGTTAAATTTACCATGTGTTAGTTAAATTTCAGTTTTGATAACATTTAGAAAGGAATTGTTAAAGTTGAAACCTTTTGAAAAAGAATATGTTTTAAATAAAATAAATGAATATAATAATAAAATTAAGAAAAATAAAATTGGGGATTATGAAATAAAAAGTGTAGATGGTTTAAAAGGATTAGTTCAGGGATATTTATATACAAAAGAGGATAGTGTAGATTTAGAAATATTAGAATTACATGGACCTGAACATATTTGGATGAGATTAACTCCTCTTGAAATTCAAGCATCATATTTTGCTATAAAAATGGCAAAGGGTAAAGTTGGAGTAGTAGGACTTGGGCTTGGATATGTAGTTGAGGAAATGGCAAAAAAAAGTGATGTTAAAGAAATAATAGTATATGAAATAAGTAAGGAAGTAATAGATTTATATTATAGTAACTTTGATAAAAATGAAAAAGTAACTATAGTATGTGGAGATGCTTTTGAAGCAAAGCCTGAAAATTTTGATTTTTTCTATGCGGATATTTATGAATATAAAATAACATCTCAAATAGTAAGTGATTATAAAAAATTTAATGAGCTTCATAATATTGAAGAATATAGTTTCTTTGGAATGGAGCATTTCTTATTAAGTTGTAGCTATAATGAAATAGTATGGGTCTATATACCTGAAAATTGGATGGAGTCAAGTAGAAGAGCTTTTGAAGCAATTCAAGAATCAAATCTTTTAGAGTATTATGAAAAGTTAGATGAGAATCTAGTATCACAAGTTTTAGCAGAGTTTAAAGAAGTATTAAATGTATAACAAAAAAGCATGATTAATAGCAAAAGACAGAGTTTGTCTAAGGCTAGTAGTTATGCTTTTTTTCTTATTAAAATAGAAAAGACTGATAAATTATAAACCTTATAGAATTTATGATTAGATAAGAAGTAAACAGGAACTATTAATTGTAAAAATATTACTATTGTAATAAGAAGTGGTGTATAATTTTAATATAAGTAAAAAAATTACAAAAGCATATTAATAGGAATGGTAGGTGGAGAAGTTTATGAAAACTAATGTTATAGATATAAGGGGAAATAGTAAATATAAATTAAAGAAAATTTTAATTTTTTTATATTTATTGAATTTGAGTGATTTATTATTTACTAAATTTTTATTAACTTCAGCACCAGATTTATTTATCGAAGTTAATTTCTTTTTAAATACGATAATAGATGGAATAGTATTGTATTTTTTAAAAATAGGAGGTATGGCGTTAATTTTAGCATATTGGTATTATAGAAGTGAAAAATCTACTATTATACAAATGAAGAGATCATTACTTGCAAGTAAAGTTTTAATTGGTGTATATGCATTAATTAATTTGATTCATATAATTAACTTAGTAATATATTATTTTTTTAGTTAAGTAATATTGTAATACCTATATTTAATAGCAGTAATAAATATATATTAAAAAATCCCAATAAGGCTATATAGAAATAGTGCCTATTTGGATTTTTTAAGTATATTTTAAGTATTAATTACTATATAACAATTTAAAATTTATTCAAAAAATTCTTTAGCATATACAACAGTACCAGATACATTTTTTAAAGAATTTTTATTTAATTCAATTGCCATAAAATTTTCATTTGGAACATCAAAGGGAGCTTTAATATCAAATGTTAAAGCTTCTTTAAATCCAAATCTAGGATAATATTTTTCACTTCCTAGAACAACTACTGATTCATATCCTAATTCTTTAGCACTTAGTAATCCTGTTTTAACTAATATACTACCAATGCCAATACCTTGATAATCAGTGCTTACTGCAAGAGGGGCTAGTGCTAATGAATCATATTTATCATTTTCATTATTGATAGTTATTTTTGTAAACATAATATATCCAACTATATTATCATTAATTGTAGCTACTAATGAAAGATCAGGAATATAACTTTCTGAAGTTCTAAGTCTATTAACTAAATCTTGTTCAGTACCATCGCTATGTTCAGCATGCTTAAAAGAGTTCTTTATTAAATCATAAATTATTTTAAAGTCTTCAGTATTTTCTTTTCTAATTGTAATATTCATTTTAATAATCTCCAATTTACAGTAATTTATATAAATATATAATATCATAATGAGTTATAGTGTAGAAGAAAAGCTATTTAGAAGTAGATATATTTAAATCAAATAAGAGAAAATTTTTTGAGTATGAATACTTACAGATTAACAAAATCATAAAAAGAATAAAGGTACTTTAGATGAATTAGAAATTAAGTATCAATGAAAATTAAGTGATAAAAGATAATATTTAAGTATATAGGATAAAATATATTAATAAAATTGTGAGTTAGATATAGAGAATCTTTAGGAGGTGATAATATTAAAAAGATATCTAGTATAGTATTGATATTAGGTTTGATTTTTATTTTAGGTTGTAAGGAAGTAGAGAAGGTAGAATGTTATAATGAAGAAGGAAAGAATAAAATAGAAGCTAGTGATATAGAAGAAATTAATTATATAGAAAAAGACAAGGAAAATATAGAAAGTGAAAAAGAGAAAATTAAAGTTACAATAAGGAGTGATAAAGCAAGCTTTTTTCATGATGGAGTAAGATTTACTCCTATTATAGAAGGTAACATAGATAAGAAAATTCAATATCATTGGATAGTTGAAGAAAATATTTATAATGATGGTGAATTTTATAGTTTAAAAGGTGAGAATATAGATGGATTTATAGGAGATAAAGGTCCTTATAGAGAAATTATAAATGATGGAGAGATTGTTGAATTTGCACCATATAATGAAGTGAGCTATGTTGATGGAGATTATAGGGAAAATAAAATTATATTACAAATTGAAGAAAAGGATACAGGTAAAATTTTAGCAAAGGATGAAGCTACTATTGAAAATAGGCAAGGAGCTTATTTTGTTAAAACTTCAGAGAATGAAAGGTTTAAAGATAAAATATTAAAGACTGAAAAAGCTAAATTATATGGAGAAATATTTGATTTGGTATGGGAGATTGATAAAGGGCTAAATGATGATTTAAAGAAGTATATAAATATAGATACAAAATCATTTGAAGATTTTTCCCAAGAAGATAACGAGCAATTATTTGAATACATTTCAAAAAAATATTCAGTAACTATGCTTGATAAAACCTTTAAAGAATTAGAAGATGAAGGATATATTAAAAATCTGAGTTTTAAAGATGGACTTGTTTTTAATGTTAATAAATATTTAAAGAATAACTCAAATGAAGTTTCACTTGAAGGTATGAAGTGGGTTTCAGGAATTGGAGCAATTGGATTTATTGCAGAAGCAGAAAAGATTAATGAAAGATGGATAATTAGAAAATGTCAAATGACATGGATAAGTTAATTGTAAGTATCTTTCAATAATTAAAGACATAAAAAATATAAAATACTTAAAAATAATAAATATAAAAGTAATAATATATAGAGGGGTAGAGAAGAATGAGTAAGGTTATTAAAAGTATAATTTGCATAATGGCAGTATGTACATTATTTTTAGTTGGATGTAGCAATGATTCAAATAAAAATAATAAGGTAGATGATAAGAAAAATGAAATATCATCTTTGAAAGAAAATAATGAAGCAAGTGAAAATAAGATAGAAGATTCATCTGAACAAACAGAAAATAAAGATAATGAAGTAAGTAAAAAATCAGAAGTTGATAATTCAAAGCAAACAGAAAATATAGATATGAATGAAGTTGTTGAAAAGGTTAAGAATTATATTATTAATGGACAGAATGATAAGCCGGAAGCATTGAAATTAAAGTGGAGTGAAGCATTCTTGAATAATGTTAATATAGAAAGCTTGGCCAATGAATATGTAGCTCAGGGTGGAAGTTTAGATAATATAGAAGGATTAGCAAATTATATTACTTTAAATGCTCCTATAATGGCTAATTGGGAAGAATTATTTAAAAAAGACTTATATGATAAATATGGGAAAGAAGTTACTAAAATAGAGTTTTTAGAAGGCGATTTATATGAAGCATATGTAAATGAGGATGGTTCAGAAGTTCCTTATGTTGTAGTTTCAGCTAGGACAGGATATTTTCATGGATAAATATTAAAAGACACATTAAATTATTTAAAATTACAAACTACTTTTGAAAATTATTAAACAAAGGCACATGGTAATGAAAATTCGTACCATGTGCTTTTAATATTAACCTAAATTAAGTTTTGAGAATGGAATCATAGCTTTAGGTGGAATGTTATGTTCTGCAATGAATTTTTCCATCCAAATCATATCTTTCCATTCTCCAAATTTATAACCGCATTTAGTGAAGTGAGCAACAACTTTATATCCAAATTTTTTATGGAAGTTTTCGCTTTGCTCATTAGGATAAGTAATACAAGCATTTACATTAATTATATTTTGAAGTTTAAGATATCTTTCAAGTTCTTTATAAAGTAAAGTACCAACTCCATGATTTGATATACCAGCTTTTACATAAATAGAAGTTTCAACAGACCAATCATAAGCACGTCTTCCTTTAAAAGCACCTGCATAAGCATATCCATAAATTTTATTGTTTTTTTCTGCTACTAGATAAGGGTATTTTTTTAAAGTTTTTTCAATTCTTTTAGTAAATTCCTCAATAGAGGGGATATCATATTCAAATGTTACTGAAGTTTCTTCAACATAATATTTATATATATCAACAAGTTTTTTTGCATCTTCAGGTTTAGCGATTCGTATATTCATTAATAAGCCTCCAATTATTTATAGACAAAATTAGTTAATTTTGATAATTAAATGTATATTTAATTATAACTTATTTTATTAGTATATTGGGTAAAATAAAAGCAAAATACCTCATGGTATTTTGCTTTTAATAATATTATTTTACAACTATATTTACAAGTCTTCCTTTAATAACGATAACTTTTATTATAGTTTTTCCTTCAGTAGCAGCAACAATAGCTTCATCAGCTAAAGCAGCAGCTTTAATTCCTTCTTCATTTAAATCAGAAGCAACATTGATTCTAGCTTTAATCTTACCATTAACTTGGATAGCTATTTCAATTTCATCTTTAACAAGAGCTTTAGCATCAAAAGTTGGCCAAGCTTCATTGAATACTGAGTACTTACCAGTTAATAATGACCATTGCTCTTCAGCAAAATGAGGTGCAAACGGAGCTAAAATCTTAATAAAGCTTTCACATACAGTCTTTAAGAAATCTAAGTTCTTAGTTTCTTCTTTCATGTATTTAGATAAAGCATTGATGAATTCCATCATTCTAGCAATAGCAGTGTTGAATTGCATCTTTTCTCCGTCTTCAGTAACACCTTTAATAGCATTATTTAACCAGAAGTTTAATTCTTTTTCAGCTTTATCCATAGTAGTTTTATTGTTAGTACCAGCTTCAATAGCTTCTCTGCACATTGTTAGATATCTTTCAATTCTATCTACAAATCTAGCAACAGATTTAATACCATCGTCACTCCAAGCTCCACCTTCAGTGTAAGCAAATCCAAACATTAAGTACATTCTAAATACGTCTGCACCATATTCTTTGATGTAATCATCTGGAGAGATAGTATTTCCTTTAGACTTAGACATCTTTAATCCGTCTGGTCCTAAGATAAGTCCTTGATGAGTTAAGCTCTTGAATGGTTCATCAAAGCTTAAATAACCCATATCTCTTAAAGCCTTAGTTATAAATCTTGCATATAATAAGTGCATACAAGCATGCTCAGGTCCACCAACATATTTATCAACTGGAAGCATCTTATCTACTTTTTCTTTATCAAATGCGATTTTATCATTCTTATTATCTACGTATCTCATTTGGTACCAAGAAGAACAAACGAATGTATCTAAAGTATCACATTCTCTCTTAGCTGGCTTACCACAACAAGGACAAGTAGTATTTACGAATTCTTCACACTTAGCAAGTGGTGACTTACCATCTGGAGCAAATTCAACATTATATGGTAATTCAACTGGAAGGTCTTTTTCAGGAACTGGAACAGCACCACAATCTTCACAGTAAATTATTGGAATTGGAGCACCCCAATATCTTTGTCTTGAAACTAACCAGTCTCTTAATCTGTAATTAACTTTAGCAGATCCTAAACCTTGTTTAGCTAGCTTTTCAACAATAGCTTCTTTAGCTTCTTCAGTAGTTAATCCATCAAATTCACCGGAATTAACTAGAACTCCATATTCGCAGTATGGTAATTCAACTTCTCCGCCTTTTTTGCTAGTTATAACTTGATCTATTGGTAAGTTAAATTTAGTAGCAAAAGCGTAGTCTCTTTCATCGTGAGCTGGAACAGCCATAACAGCACCAGTACCATAAGTTGCAAGAACGTAGTCTCCAACCCAAACTGGAACCTCTTTACCATTTATAGGATTTATAGCATATGATCCAGTGAATACACCTGTTTTTTCTCTTGTAAGAGATTGTCTTTCTATATCAGATTGTTTTTTAGCAGCTTCTTTATATTCTTCAACAGCAGCTTTATTTTCAGCTGTAGTTAATTCATCAACTAATGGATTTTCAGGAGCTAAAACAACATAAGTAACACCATTTAAAGTATCAACTCTTGTTGTGAATACATTAAAGTTAATATCTGAATCTTTAACTTTGAAATTAACTTCAGCACCAGTAGACTTACCAATCCAATGCTTTTGCATAGCAACTGTCTTTTCTGGCCAATCTAAAGTATCTAGCTTTTCTAATAATTCATCAGCATATTCTGTAATTTTAAAGAACCATTGAGTTAAATCTTTCTTAGTAACTTCAGTTGAACATCTTTCACAAGCACCATCAACAACTTGTTCGTTAGCTAGAACTGTGTTACAAGATGGGCACCAGTTTACAGGAGCTTTTTTTCTGTAAGCTAAACCATTCTTTAATAATTGTAAGAATACCCATTGAGTCCATTTATAATATTCAGGAGTACAAGTTATAACTTCATTTTCCCAGTTAAACATAGCTCCCATAGCTCTTAATTGTTCTTCCATAGTCTTTATATTCTTTTCAGTAGAATCCCATGGATGAATTCCTGTTTTAATTGCAAAGTTTTCTGCAGGTAAACCAAAAGCATCAAATCCCATTGGTTGGAATACATTATATCCTTGCATTTTCTTTAATCTTGCCCATGAATCAACAGGTCCATAGTTAAACCAGTGACCAGCATGTAATTGGCTTCCAGATGGATAAGAGAACATTTCTAAAACATAAAGCTTTTCGCCCTCTGCATCTGGATTAAATTTGTAAAGTTCAGTTTCTTCCCACTTCTTTTGCCACTTCTTATCAATAGCAGTTCCGTAGTTACTCATAGTTAAAACCCTCCTTAGATATTACGAGAATAATTTAATATTGCACAACAATATTAAATTAGTAGTTTTGAGGTAGTAGTTAAAAAAATTCACACTATGTAAATTAAAAATATATTTTTAGAAACTCTAAAAAGAGTTCCAATAGTAACCTCTAACTTCTAACTAATTAAATTATTCCCTGAATTTGAAAAAATATATAAAAAAAGCCTCTCATCTCAATTAAGAGACGAAAAGCTATATTTCGCGGTACCACTCTTATTAGAAATTTATAAATAAATACTTTTAAAAATATTTTTAAATTTCTCACTCAAATCTATAACGGGGATTCCGTACTTGCTTCTAACAAGTAAGCTCAAAGGCAAGTTCCTAAAAGTGTATCACTGTTTTGCAGCAACCAACAGCTCTCTGAAGATACGTACTAATAGTAGTACTCCTTATCAACGCAAAATATTAATTTAACTAATTATATATCAAAAAATATAAGTAAGTCAATATTAACAAAAATAAGAACTATAAATGAGAATGACAAAAGAATTTAGAATTAAATTTTAAAAGTTTTAAAATATTAAAGGGTGAAATATAGAAAAAATAATAGTGATTTTAAATTAAAATAGGATAAATGGTTAAAATACAAGTAGGTGGTGAGGTATATGAAAAATGAAAAGAAGAGTTTTAATATAAAAAACTCATTAATAGGTTTATTTACAGGTTTTATAAATGGCTCTTTTGGTTCAGGTGGAGGAACTCTTTTAGTACCAATTCTTAATGATATCATTAAAGTAGAAGAGCATAAATCACATGCCACAGCATTAGCTATAATTATATTTTTAACAGGAGCAAGTTCAGCTATTTATATAGCAAAAGGAACTTATGATTTTACACTAACATGGAAAGTCGCCATTGGGAGTATAATAGGTGGAATTATTGGAGCTAAATTATTATGTAGACTTACAGGGAAATTTTTAAGAATAGCCTTTGGGGTTATAATGATAATAGCGGCTATTAGGATGGTGTTTTAATGATTTATACAATAATAGGTTTTTTTGCGGGAATTATTGGAGGCATGGGGATGGGAGGAGGAACTATACTTATACCAGCGCTAGTCATGTTTGTTGGTGTTGACCCTAAGATTGCACAAAGTATTAATTTACTTTCATCTATTCCAATGGCAATCTTTGCTCTTGCAATCCATATAAAAAATAAGAATGTTATTTTGAAATTAGTACTACCTATAGCGACATTTGGAGTATTAGGAGCTATTTGTGGTGCTTTTTTGGCTAACTATTTATCTTCAGAAATATTAAAAAAGGCTTTTGGTGGTTTCTTATTTTTAGTTGGGTGTTTTGAAATAAAAAAAGGGTTTTCTGAAAACAAAACTAAAAAATCATCTAAATTAAAAGAGTGATACTTAAAAGATATAACAAAGAATTATAGTTTTAAATATAGTAATATTATTAATTGGAATTCAAGTTATATTATTGAGTAACTATTATAATAGTTACTCAATAATAAACTCCATAGATTATCATTGATATTTATATAAATACTAATTTATGAAATTACTTTTATTATTAGTTTTTTCTAAATGAATAAAATAAAAAATAATAAATTGTTTCAAAATAGCCAAGGTATTATTAATGCCTTTTGGCAAAGAAATAAGATAAGTTATATTAAGAGTTTAAATATATACTGTATTTTAAAATAGTAAGATTTACTGTATTTAAAGAATATAAGAATATATTTTTGATAAAACTAAAGAAGAAATAACATTTAACAAAGGACGGGATATTTTTATGGCGATATTAAATAGTATCCTAGGAATAGTATTTATATTTCTAGTAGCTTTCTTGTTTTCAAATAACAAGAAGAAAATAAACTGGAGAACTATAATAATTGGATTTGTTATTCAATTTGCATTTGCATTTGCTGTATTAAAGTGGAGTGTAGGTAAATATGTACTAAGCAAGATAGCATTAGGAGTACAATCAGTAATTAGTTATGCAAATGAAGGAATAAAATTTTTATTTGGATCATTAACTAATGATGGAAGTATATTTGCTGTTAATGTTTTAGGAGTAATTATATTTATATCAGCAGTAGTATCGGTTTTGTATTACTTAGGTATTATGCAATTTATAATTAAAATAATAGGTGGAGCATTATCTAAACTTTTAGGAACATCTAAATTAGAAACTATATCAGCTTCAGCCAATATATTTTTAGGGCAAACAGAAGCACCACTTTTAATTAAGCCATATGTAGAAAAACTTACAGAATCAGAATTATTTACAGTTATGGTCGGTGGACTTGCTTCAGTTTCAGGTTCAATTTTAGTTGGATATTCACTATTAGGAATTCCAATAGAATATTTAGTATCTGCAAGTTTTATGTCAGCACCAGCAGGACTTATAATGTCTAAAATAATAATACCTGAAGTAAAACAAGCAAAAGTAAATGAAGAAATAGAAATGGTAAAAGATGATTCAGCTAACGTAGTTGATGCAGCGGCTAAAGGGGCTGTTGACGGTTTAGGATTAGTTTTAAATATAGCAGCGATTCTTTTAGCATTTGTAGCATTAATAGCACTTATTAATGGTATTATAGGATGGATTGGAGTTATATTTGGAATATCTAATTTAAGCTTACAATCTCTTTTGGGGTATATATTTGCACCAGTAGCAACAATTATTGGAGTTCCAATGAAAGAATCAGTTACAGTTGGATCATTAATAGGGCAAAAGCTTGTTTTAAATGAATTTGTTGCATTTACAAGTTTATCTCCAATTATGGGGACATTATCAGCTAAGGCTACAGCAATAGCAACATTTTCATTATGTGGTTTTGCTAATATTTCATCTATAGCAATTCTTATAGGTGGAATTGGTGGTATGGCACCAAGTAGAAAGAAGGATATTGCAAGATTAGGATGGAAGGCAATTATGGCTGGAACATTAGCAAATCTTTTAAGTGCAACAATTGCAGGATTATTATTAACAATATAAAATTTAAATAGTATTTTTATTTAGAGATAGCGGTTGTATCAAAGTAAGTTTATACTTAGTTTTGATACAACCTTTATTTTATTTAAAATCAATATGTAGTTAGCAAAAGGTTTCTTTTAAAAATATTTTATGTTTAAGAAATTTGTAATAAATATGTTAAAAGATTTGTAAGACTTTAACTTTATTATATTAAGTGTAAGGTATAGTTAGAATATAAATGAGTGAAACATTAACTGTCATGATATAATGAATAAATGATGAAAGGAGTGTCTTAAAAGATGATAAAAAATAACGTATTAGTAGTAGATGATGATAAAGAAATAGTTGATGCAATAGATATATATTTAAGAAATGAAGGGATTAATGTTATAAAAGCTTATGATGGGATAGAGGCAATAGAAGCTTTAATGGAAAAGGAAATTCATCTTATATTAATGGATGTAATGATGCCTAAGATGGACGGTCTTAGAACCACAATGAAAATAAGAGAAGAAAAGAATATTCCTATAATATTAATATCTGCTAAATCGGAAGATAGTGATAAGATATTAGGTCTTAATATGGGAGCGGATGATTATATAACTAAACCATTTAATCCATTGGAGCTAATTGCAAGAGTTAAATCACAACTTAGAAGATATACTATTTTTGGAGAGTACAATAAGAAGAAAGAAGAGGAAAGTAATAATGTAATAATTAATGGTGGATTATCTTTAAATAGTGAAACTAAAGAGGTATTGGTTGATGGACAGAGCATAAAGCTTACAGCTACAGAGTTAGGGATACTGGAGTTATTATTAAAAAATTCAGGTAGGGTATTTTCTATAGATGAAATTTATGAAAGAGTATGGAATGAGCCAAGTTATAATGCAGAAAATACGGTAGCTGTTCATATAAGAAGGATTAGAGAAAAAATTGAAATTAATCCTAAGGAACCAAAGTATTTAAAGGTGGTGTGGGGAATTGGATATAAAATTGAAAAATATCAAAATTAAAAGTTATGTTATTTATTTATTAATATTAATATTGTCTTCTACAATAATATTATCTTTTTTAGAAGTAAAAAATAATTTAATATATTTAATTCCAAGTTCTATTTATAGTAAAACAGAATTAAGTGGTACAATCTATGATTATATAAATTTAGCTATGGATTACTCCTTATATTATAAATCGGAAGAGTATGTTAAGAATAAAGATAATATAACTACAAATGATATAGAAATTTGTAAAGCTGAAATAAGAGATCAAATAGATCAGGAATATGAAGAATTCAGATACTCAAAATACAATAATGATACTAGCTTTAATAATTTATCCTATGAAGAGCAGGAAAAAATATTAAATGAAGAACGAGATAAAATAGAAGAGAAGTATACTTTAAGTGATGATAAATTAAATGACTATATCTTAGAAAGAAAAATAAATAGCTTTAATATATTAAGCAATAAATTGAAATCATATTTAAATTTACAATTTTCTGCCTATGACAAGTTAAATAATATGTGGATTGGTGAAGAACAGAGGGATATAACAAGTCTAAAAAAAAGTTCTAGATATCTAAGAGAAATAAATATAGATTTTAACGGCAACGTAATAGAAAAGATATTTATTAATGGTAAAGAAGTTAATGAAAATAGCTCAATTAATAAATATATAAATGGGAAATATAATTATTATGACCATGTTTATGCAGTTACTGAAAGTATTGGATATGAAAATTATAACATGGACAATCACAATATAATATTATATACATGGATGCCAGAGGATATTATACCAGGTGATATAGTATATGAAAGTTTACAAAGTGTACAAGAAAATGTAAATAAAATAGCTGTAAGTGCTAGCATTATGGCTATATCAATAATATTAGTAATAGTATTGATAAAAGCAATTAAAGATAAAAAGGAATTAAGAATTGATGAGGATAGATTAATTAATAAATTAAAAGATTATCCAATTGAATTTAAAATAGCACCATTAATAATACTTTATATTTTTTGGAGAATTAATATTTATAATGTGTATTATATTGGATATATGAAAGTGTTAAAAGTTAACTCAGTTATATGTCTTTCAATAATATTAGCTATTATGTATTTATTAATAAAAATATTAATTATTAATTATAAGGAAGGAACACTATTTAGTAATAATATTACTATTGGAATATATAAGGGGCTAAGTAAAATAGCAACTAAGGGATCTATAATAAACAGTATATTTATTATAATTATGTCATATATAGTGGTTGGAGGATTACTACTTGCAATAGCAATAGCAATACCAGAAATTTTTATAATATGTTTATTAATAGGACTTATAATTACAGCAATGTTAATTATATTAGTTGTTAGAAAGTTACTTTATTTAGATAAAATTATGATTGGTGCAAAGGATGGAGCTAGAGGACAATTAAACTATAAAATTGATGTAAAAGGTGAAGGCCATTTAGGAGAGCTTGCTAATAATATCAATAATATTAAAGAAGGTTTAAGAAAGTCTGTTGAAAATGAGATGAAGAGTGAAAATATGAAAACAGAACTTATAACTAATGTTTCTCATGATTTAAAAACACCGCTAACATCAATAATTAATTATATTGATTTATTAAAGAGAGAAAATATAGAACCTGAAAGTGCTAGAGATTATGTAAATATACTAGATAAAAAATCTCAAAGACTTAAGGTTTTAATAGAAGATTTATTTGAGGCATCTAAGGCTGCAAGTGGAGCAATGGAGCTTAATATTAGTAAGCTAGATATTGGTCAATTATTAAGACAGGCTTTAGGTGAAAATGATGAAAGATTTAATGAAAAGCAGTTAGAAGTTAAATTAAATATTCCAGATGAAAAAATATTTATAAATGGTGATGGAAAGAGATTATATAGAGTATTTGAAAATCTTATTTCTAATGCAGTAAAGTATTCTTTAAGTAATACAAGGGTATATATTGATATGAGTAAGAACGAAGAAAATGAAGTTACTATAGTTATGAAGAATATTTCAGCCTATGAGTTAAATTTTGATGTAAATGAAATAACTAATAGATTTAAACGTGGTGATTCATCTAGAAGTACAGATGGTTC
The DNA here is from genome assembly GCF_021412605.1 of Clostridium celatum. Taxonomy (NCBI): domain Bacteria; kingdom Bacillati; phylum Bacillota; class Clostridia; order Eubacteriales; family Clostridiaceae; genus Clostridium; species Clostridium celatum. Next base: position 52,807 of record NZ_JAJKGM010000011.1, on the reverse strand, counting down.
TGGATTAGGACTTGCAATAGCAAAAAGTATAGTAGAGCTTCATGGTGGTAAATTTAATATAGAAATAGACGGAGATTTATTTAAATCAATAATAGTTTTAAAGTAATATTCTAATTTTGGTATAGAGGTAGGAAAATATTATGAAGAATAAGTTTTTAAATATAATTATATTTATTTTAAGTAGTATTTCTTTAATAATAACACTTAAATTATTTTATAATATTGGGATTTATGTTGATGAGTATAATACAACTCCAAGTTTAATATATGGAGGAGAGTTTTGGTTATATATGGACTGGCTAAGATTAGGTATTTCCATACTTATATGTGTTTTATCAGCAGTAGGTATATGTAAAAAAGAAAAAAAGAATTAAGGTATAAAAATATCTAGCACTAAATATAAGTAGTGCTAGATATTTTTTTGAGAATGAATATTGTTAGTCTGTTATTAAATAATAATTATTATTTAATAATTAGATAAAAAGAATTAAAGTAAGCCTTTATTATTTTATCAAATGATAATCAATATCTAATTGAATATTGAAGAGATTAGTTATATCAGTAATTGATATATATTATCAATTACGAAGAAAATAAAAAAAATTTTAAAAAATTTTCAAAAAAAGCTTGTAATTAATAATAATTATTATATAATAATAAATGTAAGGTGATTCAAAAGAAGCACTTAAATAAGACAAAATATTGAAATGACTTTAAGATAATTGAATATAAAGAATGTAATAGTTAAAATTTGGGAGGAATAAAATTATGAAGAAATTTGTATGTACAGTATGTGGGTATATTCATGAAGGAGAAACTGCACCAGCAGAATGTCCAGTATGTCACGTTGGAGCTGATAAATTTAAAGAACAAACAGAAGAAAAAGTTTGGGCAACTGAACATGAAATAGGAATAGCTCAAGGAGTATCAGAAGATATAATAGCTGATTTAAGAGCAAACTTTGAAGGAGAATGTTGTGAAGTAGGTATGTACTTAGCTATGGCTAGAGTAGCACATAGAGAGGGATATCCAGAAATTGGATTATACTGGGAAAAAGCAGCTTACGAAGAAGCAGAACATGCAGCTAAATTCGCTGAATTATTAGGAGAAGTAGTTACAAACTCAACTAAGAAGAACTTAGAATTAAGAGTTGCAGCAGAAAATGGAGCAACTGAAGGAAAGTTCGATTTAGCTAAGAGAGCTAAGGCTGCAAACTTAGATGCTATCCATGATACAGTTCATGAAATGGCTAAAGATGAAGCTAGACACGGAAAAGCATTTGAAGGATTATTAAACAGATACTTTGGATAAAATTAATTATTTTAAGTAAGAAATTTTAAATTTATGTAAAAATACTACAAAAGGGTGGGACAAAATCCTTTTATAGTATATAATGGAAAAGTAAAATTTAAATAATATAAATAAATTGGAGGAATAAAATTATGAAGAAATTTGTATGTACAGTATGTGGATATATTCATGAAGGAGAAACTGCACCAGCAGAATGTCCAGTATGTCACGTTGGAGCTGATAAATTTAAAGAACAAACAGAAGAAAAAGTTTGGGCAACTGAACATGAAATAGGAGTAGCTCAAGGAGTATCAGAAGATATAATAGCTGATTTAAGAGCAAACTTTGAAGGAGAATGTTGTGAAGTAGGTATGTACTTAGCTATGGCTAGAGTAGCACATAGAGAAGGATATCCAGAAATCGGATTATACTGGGAAAAAGCAGCTTACGAAGAAGCAGAACATGCAGCTAAATTCGCTGAATTATTAGGAGAAGTAGTTACAAACTCAACTAAGAAGAACTTAGAATTAAGAGTTGCAGCAGAAAATGGAGCAACTGAAGGAAAGTTCGATTTAGCTAAGAGAGCTAAAGCTGCAAACTTAGATGCTATCCATGATACAGTTCATGAAATGGCTAAAGATGAGGCTAGACACGGAAAAGCTTTCGAAGGATTATTAAACAGATACTTTGGTTAAGATATAGTTTAACTTAGAAAAGAACTGATGCAAATCAGTTCTTTTTTGCATCTTGTAATTAAATTACGGGCTAAATTTAATAAAAAAATTCATATAATATTTTTAAATTGATATAATTAATTAATAAGTTATATGCTTAATGAAGCTATAATAACATCTAAAGATAACATCATGAAAATTTCCACATCATGATTATTAGCAATATAATTCTATAGTGTTAATAATGAAGGATGTGATGTATAATAATATTAATAATTAGGATAACAAGGAGTTATAATTAAATGGCATATTTTATATTAGTTTTAATGATACTATTATTAAATATATTGTCAGCAGTATCTTTAATCTTTATAGAAAGAAAAGAACCTACGACAACATGGGCATGGCTTATAATACTTCTTATATTACCAGGCGTTGGTTTTATACTATATTTATTACTTGGACAAAATTTGAGCCGTCAAAAAATATTTAGAGAAAAAAAGATTACGGATAAAATTAAAGGTTATAAATTAAGAGCTAACTGTGAAACCTGTAGTGATTATAGTGGTATAAATGAAAATTATGAGGATTTAATATTAATGAATTATAATCATTCAGGGGCAACGTATACTACTGGAAACGATATAAAGACATATATAAATGGAGAAGATAAATTTAGAGACTTATTTAATGATATAAGAAGTGCAAAAAGCTTTATACATATAGAATACTATATATTTAGATTTGATGATTTAGGAAAGGCACTTATAAAAGAACTTGCAGAAAAGGCTAAAGATGGTGTTGAGGTAAGGTTATTAATAGATGGAATGGGCTCTAAAAGAATAGGGAAAAAAATAATTAGATATATAGAGTCACTAGGAATAAAGGTTTCGGTATTTTTCCCAGGAATATTACCACATATAAATACACGTATTAATTATAGAAATCATAGAAAGATAGTTGTAATAGACGGTAAAGTTGGATATGTTGGTGGATTTAATGTTGGTAATGAATATGTGAATAAAGGAAAGCAATTTAAATTTTGGAGAGATACTCATATAAGAATTAAGGGTGAAGCTGTTCAAGAGTTAAATAAAAGATTTATTCTAGATTGGGATTATGCATCTGATGAAAATATCGGAAATATGTCAATGTATTTCCCAGTTCCAAAGTGTGAAGGGGATATTGGAATTCAGATAGTATCTTCTGGTCCTGATCATATGGAGGAGTATATAAAAAATGGATATATGAAAATTATAAATAATGCTAAAAGCTATGTTTATATTCAAACTCCATATTTAGTTCCAGATAGTCCAATGCTTGAAGCGTTAAAAATATCAGCTTTATCAGGAGTAGATGTAAGACTTATAGTTCCAGGTGAACCGGATCATTTCTTCATGGAATGGATGCTAAGTGCTAATATAGGTATACTTATTGATTACGGAATAAAAATATATAGATATGGAAATGGATTTATTCACTCAAAGACTATTGTTGCTGATGGTGAAGTTTGTAGCATAGGAACTGCCAATTTAGATATAAGAAGTTTTAAATTAAATTTTGAAGTTAATGCATTCATCTATAATGAAAAATTTGCTAAGGAGCAAGAGAAAATTTTTTATGAGGATCAAAAAAAATCTAAATTGGTCATAAAAGAGGAGTATGAAAAGAGATCTAAAGCTTTAAAAGTTAAAGAATCTTTAATAAGATTATTATCACCAATATTATAAAGTGAATGATATTTTAAAAGTTAAAAATGTGAAAATAAAATAAATAATGTAAAAACATTGACAAATTAGAAAAAAATGGTTTAGAATTAAGAGAGAAATTTAACTATCAATTTTAAGTAGACAGAGAGGTAATTATTATGAAGGGATTAGAGAAGAATTTAATAGCAAAATTTAATAGATTTTTTTATTTTATATTCTGGGGCTTTTATTTTAGCGCTGGCTATTTCTTTTGCAAAAATAAAAATAATTCTTTTTTAATGAGTATTAATTAATCCTTTTATATGTTTTAATAGTGAAAGTATATTTAAAGAATGATTATATAATTGAGAACTCATTAAGGGTTCTCTTTTTTTTATATTCTAAAATTTTAAATAGTAAATAATATTAATCTATATATGTTATTTAAAAATAAATAAAAGACAGTTAAGAGCAAAAAAATTAAAGTATCTTAGCTGAAATTAAGGGGGCAAAAAATATGGTAGTAATTTTAAAACCAAAAACAAACAGTAACGAAATAGCAAAGTTAACACAAGAATTAGAAAGCTTAGGTGTTATAGTAAATCCAGTAATAGGAGCAGAACTTAGTATATTAGGATTAGTTGGAGATACAACAAAAATAGATCCATCATATATTGAAGCAAATCCTAATGTTGAGAGAGTAATGCATGTACAAGAACCTTTTAAGAAAGCAAATAGATTATTCCATCCAGAAGATACTGTAATAGATATTAATGGATATAAAATAGGTGGAAATAAGATTGCTATGATAGCAGGACCTTGTTCTGTTGAAAGTAAAGAACAAATAACTTTAGTTGCAGAAGAAGTTAAAAAATATGGGGCTACTTTCTTAAGAGGTGGAGCATTTAAACCAAGAACATCACCATATAGTTTCCAAGGGTTAAAATATGAAGGATTAGATCTTTTAAACATTGCGAAAGAAAAAACTGGACTTCCTATAGTTACAGAATTAATGTCACCATATGATATTGAAACTTTTGTAGAAAAAGCTGATATAATTCAAGTTGGGGCAAGAAATATGCAAAACTTCGATTTATTAAAGGAATTAGGAAAAATAGATAAACCAATACTATTAAAAAGAGGTTTATCTGCTACTATAGAAGAATTATTGATGAGTGCAGAATATATCATGGCTGGAGGAAATGAGAAAGTAATTCTTTGTGAAAGAGGAATAAGAACTTTTGAAACATATACAAGAAATACTTTAGACTTAAGTGCAGTACCAGCAATTAAAAAATTAAGTCACTTACCAGTAGTTGTAGACCCAAGTCATGCTACAGGAAAGTGGTGGATGGTAGAACCTCTTGCAAAGGCAGCAATTGCAGTAGGTGCAGATGGACTTATATTAGAAGTTCACAATGATCCACAAAAAGCATTATGCGATGGACAACAATCAATTAAGCCAGAAGTATTTGCGAAGTTAATGAAAGAGTTACAAGTTATTGCAAATGCAATTGGTCGTGAGATATAGTTATTATACGATTTTATAAAGTTTCACTTGGTGAAATTTAGAAAGGTGTTAGTATGGAGTTAATAGTTGATTTAAAGGAAAGAAGTTATCCTATAATAATTGAAAAAGGATTAATAGATAAAATTTCAGAGAAAGTAAAAAATGTTTATAAGGGAAAAAAGATATTTATACTTACTGATGAAAATGTAAATAAATATTATGGTAAAAAAGTTGTTTCTGCATTAAGTGAATATTTTGATGTTAAATTAGTATCACTTAAAGCTGGAGAGGAAACTAAGAATTTTAATACATTACCTATGGTTTATAATGAACTTCTAGACTTTAATTTAACTAGGAGTGATTTAATAATTACTTTAGGGGGAGGAGTTATTGGAGATCTTGGAGGATTTGTAGCTTCAAGTTATTTAAGAGGAATAGATTTTATTCAAGTTCCAACTTCACTTCTTGCACAAGTAGATAGTAGTGTTGGAGGAAAGGTTGCTGTAGATTTAGAAAGAGGAAAAAATCTTGTTGGTAGCTTTTATCATCCTAAAGCAGTATTAATAGATCCAGAAGTATTAAACACTTTAGATAATAGATTTTTTATTGATGGAATGGCAGAAGTTATTAAGTATGGTTGTATAAAAGATAAAATGTTCTTTGAATTTTTATATGAAATGGAAAATAATTCGGATGTCATAGATAATATGGAAAGAGTTATCCATAAATGTTGTGATATTAAAAGAATTGTTGTGGAAAGTGATGAAAAGGATAAAGGTGAAAGAATGCTTTTAAATTTTGGACACACTTTAGGTCATGCTATAGAGCAGTATTATAACTATACTAAATATACTCATGGGGAAGCTGTCGCTATTGGTATGTATGAAATAACTAAGATAAGTGAAGCCAAAGGATTAACAGTTAAAGGTACTGCGGAAAGAATTAAAGAAATTTTAATTAAATATAACCTTCCATATAAAATGGATGTAAATATAGAAGAGATTTTAGATACAATTAATTTAGATAAAAAGAAATTAGGGAAAAGTTTAAATCTCATAATTTTAAAAGAAATAGGAAATTCAGAAATTTATAAAACTACAACAGAGTTTTTTATATAATACCTCAGGGGTAAAACCAAATAATGTAAAGAGAGATTCTTTTTAGAAGAATAGCTATTTGCAACTGATTGTAAAATATTAGGTTTACCCCTGGGGCAGAATGGAGGAAGTATGGCAGATTTAAAAGTATATCCATCAATATTAGAGGGAGAGGTTAAAATACCTCCTTCAAAAAGTATGGCTCATAGGGCAATTATTTGTGCAGCTTTAAGTGATGGATTTTGCAAAATAGAAAATATAGATTATTCAGATGATATTATAGCAACTATCGATGCTATGAACTCTTTAGGAGCTAAAATAGTTAAATATAAGGATTATATTGAAGTAACAGGTGCATATGGGAACTCTGCTGATATAGAAGATATTAGAGTAATTGACTGTAATGAATCAGGATCAACTTTAAGATTCTTAGTTCCTATTTCATTATTATTTAAAGGTAAGAATAAATTTATAGGAAGAGGTAATTTAGGAAAAAGGCCATTGACTACTTATTATAATATTTTTGAAAAACAAGATATTACATATTCTTATGAAGAAGGTAAGCTTAATTTAATAGTAAGTGGTGAGCTGAAACCAGGGATTTTCGAAATAGAAGGAAATGTAAGTTCTCAATTTATAACTGGTATTTTATTTACTTTACCATTATTAAATGATGATTCTAAAATTATTATTACTACTGAAATGGAATCAAAGGGATATATTGATTTAACTTTAAGAGCAATGAGTGATTTTGGAATAGAGGTAATTAATAATGATTATAAAGAGTTTATAATCAAGGGAAATCAACGATATAAGGCTAGAAATTATAGAGTTGAGGGAGATTATTCTCAAGCAGCATTTTTCCTTTGTGCTGATAGATTAGGGAATAATGTTTTATGTAAGGATTTAGATTTAAATTCTCTTCAAGGTGATAAAGAAGTAATAGATATTTTAGAGAGAATGAATGTTATATTTAATGCAAGTGCTATAGGAGTAAAGGGTACTACTAGTGGCCAATTAGTTAGTACAATAATTGATGGAAGTCAATGTCCAGATATTATACCAGTGCTTACAGCTGTAGCTGCTTTAACTAAAGGAAAAACAGAAATAATAAATGCAGGAAGACTTAGAATAAAAGAATGTGACAGACTTGCTGCAGTAACATCTGAACTTAATAAGTTAGGTGCTAAGATAGTAGAACAAGAAGATGGATTAATAGTTACTGGTGTAGAAATTTTAAAAGGTAACGTAGAGGTTTGGAGTCATAAGGATCATAGAATTGCAATGACTTTAGCTATAGCTTCAACTAAGTGCGAAGAGCCAATAGTAATAAAGGATTATGAGTGTATAGCAAAATCTTATCCAAATTTCTTTGATGACTTTGTTAGCTTAGGTGGAAAAATAGAAAGGTTGGAGGAAAAGTAGATGAGTGGAATGTGGGGAAAGAATATAAGAATATCTATATTTGGAGAATCACATGGAAATGCAATAGGTATTAATATTGATGGATTACCTTCTGGATTTAATATTGATATGGATAAAGTAATGCTTGAAATGTCAAGAAGAGCACCAGGAAAAAGTCCATTATCAACTACTAGAAAAGAAGGAGATATTCCTGAAATATTAAGTGGATATTTTGAAGGAAAAACTACAGGCACTCCGCTTTGTGCAATAATACGTAACTCTAATACTAAATCTAAAGATTATTCTAAGTTGAAAGATGTAATGAGACCAGGTCATGCAGATTATACTGGAAATATCAGATATAATGGGTTTAACGACTATAGAGGTGGAGGTCATTTTTCAGGACGAATAACTGCACCACTTGTATTTGCAGGAGCTATTTGTAAGCAAATATTAGAGACTAAAGGGATAATTATTGCAGCTCATATAAATTCTATAGGAAATATTAAAGATAAGAGTTTTTTAGATGATGAAATAACATTAGATTTAATTAACTCATTTAAAGGTAAAGAATTACCATTAATAAATAAAGAATTAGAAGAAATTATGAGAAATGAAATAATAAGTGCAAGAAATAATTTAGATTCTATTGGTGGAACTATAGAGTGTGCAGTGTTTGGAATAAAACCAGGCATTGGTAATCCATTTTTTGATTCTGTGGAATCAACATTAGCTCATTTAATGTTTAGTGTTCCAGCCGTTAAAGGAGTTGAATTTGGAAAAGGCTTTGAAATTTCTAAAATGAAAGGTTCAGAGGCTAATGATGAATATTATTTAGATGGAAAAGATATTAAAACAAGTACTAATAATAATGGTGGAATTTTAGGTGGAATAACTAATGGAATGCCAATAGTATTTAATGTGGCAATAAAGCCAACAGCATCTATATTTAAAGAGCAAAAAACAGTAAACATAGCAACTATGGAAGAAACTATTTTAAGTATAGAAGGAAGACATGATCCATGCATAGTACAAAGAGCGCTTCCAGTTATAGAGGCAGTTACTGCAATAGGAATTTTAGAGTTATTAGGTTAGTAAATAATTATATTATATGGTGAAGTAAATTTAGAAGAGAGGTGAGATTATGAATCTTTCAGAATGTAGAAAAGAAATTGATAATATAGATAAAGAGTTAGTTGAACTATTTGAGAGAAGAATGAATGTTGCAATAAAGGTAGCAGAATATAAAATGAAAAATAATATTCCAATTCTTAATACTACTAGAGAAGCTGAAGTTATTGAAAAGAATGTTAATAGACTTAGCAATAAAGAGTATTCAGAATTGACAGAGAAGTTCTTTGTTAACTTAATGGAGCTTAGTAGAAGCCTTCAAGCTAAACTAATCAATAGTAATGAAGCTACTAATGGAGTATTAGCAGAGTATAAAATAAATAGTGAAGATAAAAAAAAACTAGATAATATTAAGATTGGATATCAAGGGGTTAAGGGTTCTTTTAGTGAAGAGGCCATGATTAAATATTTTGGTGAAAACCATATAACTAGTGATTATGAAGAGTTTGAAGATGTATTTTTAGCTTTAAAAAATAATAAAATTGATTATGGAATATTACCTATTGAAAACTCATGTACTGGAGCTATAACTACTGTTTATGACTTATTAGTTAAGTATGGACTTAATATTGTAGGTGAGGAATGTATAAAGATAGACCAAAATTTAATTGGGGTAAAAGGGACAAAGTTAGAGGATATAAAAGAAATATATTCACATCCACAAGGGTTTGAACAAAGTAGAAAGTTTTTAGATGAATTTAGTAATTTAAAGCTTATACCATTTCATAATACTGCAATTAGTGCAAAATATGTTTCAGAGATTAATGATAAATCAAAGGCTGCTATTGCAAGCTTAAGAGCAGCTGAACTTTATGGCTTAGATGTAATTAAAGAAGAAATAAATGATAAAAATGATAATCATACTAAGTTTATTATAATTGGAAAAGAGTTAGAGTGTAATGAAGAATGTAATAAGGTAACAGTAGTATTTTCATTAGATAATAAAGCTGGTACATTATATAAATTGCTAAGGCACTTTGCTGAAAATAATATTAATATGCTAAAAATAGAATCAAGACCAAGTAAGAATGAGCCGTGGCAATATCTTTTATATGTAGATTTTGAAGGAAATATTAAGAATGATGATGTTAAAAAGGCAATAAATTTAATTGATGATCAAAGTGAGTATTTTAAATTACTTGGATGTTATAAAAAGATAGAAGATTGAGGGAATGGTGTAATGGATTTTTACGGATTATTAGGTGAGAAGCTAAGCCATAGCCTATCTCCAACAATTAATAAAATGATATTTGAAAAGAATCATATTGATGGTGCATATAAGATATTTGAAGTTCAAAAAAGTAGGCTTGAAGATTTTGTAGAGGCCATTAAGTTATTAAAAGTAAAAGGATTTAATGTTACTATTCCATATAAAGAAAGTATAATGCAGCATTTAGATTATATATCAGACGAAGCAAAGAGAATAGGTGCAGTAAATACTGTAATGCTAAAAGAAGATAAACTTTATGGGTATAATACTGATTATTTTGGAATTAAAGTAATGCTTAATAGTAGAAATATAGATGTTAAGAATAAAACTGCAATTATTTTAGGATCAGGGGGAGCATGTAAGGCTGTTATTACTTATTTATTAGACAATGAAGTTAAAAATATTTATATTGTAAGTAGAAACCCTGAAGGGATTAATCTAAGAATTTTAGATAAGCGCGTATCAGTAATAAATTATGATGAATTATTAGATATAAAGGGAGAGTTAATAATTAACACAACGCCTCTTGGAATGTATCCTAATATTGACAGTTGTGCAGTTAATAGAGAAATAGTAAAAAAATTCGATATAGCTGTTGATCTAGTATATAATCCTACAGAAACTAAGTTTTTAAAAATGGCAAAAGAGGAAAGTAAAATTGCCATTGGAGGATTACATATGTTAGTGGGGCAAGCGGTTAAGAGTCAAGCTATATTTAATAATATGGAAATAAAGAAGGATTTAATAGATTATATATATAAAGAGTTGTCTAAAACATTTAATTAGGGGGTGAATTTATGAATGAAAAAAGTATAACCTTAATAGGATTACCTGGCTGTGGAAAAAGTACTATTGGAGATTTGCTTTCCAAAAAATTGAATTATGCATTCATAGATATGGATAATTATATTGAAGAAGAGCAAGGTAAAACTATCATCGAAATATTTAAAAATGGTGAAGATTATTTTAGAACCATAGAAACTGAAACTTGTAAGGTATTGGGGCAAAAAAGTAAGACTATTATATCTTCAGGTGGTGGAGTTATCAAAAAGGCAATAAATATAGATTTATTAAAAGAAAATTCAATTGTAGTTTTTATTGATAGACCAGTAGAAAATATTTTAAGTGATATTGAAGTTGAAAAGAGACCTTTACTAGCAAATGGTAAAGAAGTATTATATAAATTATATGATGAACGATATGAGTTATATAAAAAATATTGTGATTATAAAATTCCTAATGTAGGAACTTTAGATGATGTTGTAGATACTATAATATCAACTGTAATGTAAAAATTTTATATTTAATATAAAGAACTAAAGAGGAAATTTGAAATGTATAATAAATTTAAAATCAGTAGTATGGAGGTATGGTAGATATGGTTATTGTAATGAATCCTAAAAGTAGTGAAAAAGAAGTATCAGAAGTAAAAAATGAATTAAGTAGGTTAGGGCTAGGAATACATCTATCACAAGGAGAAACATTCTGTATAATAGGTGTAGTAGGTGAAACGAGAGCTTTAGATCCAAACAAACTTTTGACTTTCGATGGAGTAGACAAAATATTAAAAGTTGAAGAACCGTTTAAGAAAGCAAATAGGTTATTTAAACCAGATGATACTATAGTTAATGTTAATGGAACTTTAGTTGGAGGAAATAATCTTGGAATTATGGCAGGACCATGTTCTGTTGAGAGTGAAGAACAAATAATAAAGATTGCAAAATCTGTTAAAGCATCAGGAGCAAACTTTTTAAGAGGGGGAGCTTTTAAGCCAAGAACTTCACCTTATAGCTTCCAAGGATTAGAGCTTGAAGGATTAAAATTACTGAAAGCAGCAAAGGAAGCAACAGGATTATCAATAGTTACTGAAATAATGTCAACTGATTATATAGATGAATTTGTTAGAGATGTAGATGTAATTCAAGTTGGTGCAAGAAACATGCAAAACTTTGATTTATTGAAACAATTAGGTAAAACTAATAAGCCAATTTTATTAAAGAGAGGTTTATCAGCTACAATAGAAGAATGGCTTATGAGTGCAGAATATATAATGGCTGGAGGAAATGAAAATGTTATTCTTTGTGAAAGAGGTATAAGAACTTACGAAGGATATACTAGAAATACTTTAGATTTAAGTGCAATTCCAGTAATTAAAAAATTATCTCATTTACCAATAATAGTGGATCCAAGCCATGCAGCAGGATATTGGTATTTAGTTGAACCATTAGCTAAGGCTGCTATAGCAGCAGGTGCAGATGGGCTTATGATAGAAGTTCATAACAATCCACAATGCGCATTAAGTGATGGTCAACAATCAGTTAAACCTGAACTTTTCGATGAAATAATGAAAAAAGTAAAAATATTAGCTGAAATGGAAGGGAAAAAAATAGTTAGAAGCTAGAAGGTAAAAATTAGAAATTTATGAATAAATTAATGAACTTCTAATTAAATACTACTAGTTTATAGCTGTAAATGGGGGATATTATGAGAATAGTTATTGTAGGTCTTGGTGTTATTGGTGGTTCCTATGCAATGGCACTTAAAGAAGCAGGTTATAATGAGGTTTATGGTATAGATAAAAATATTGACACATTAAATAAAGCTAAGGCTTTAGGAATTATTAAAGAAGGATATGAAGATGGGAAGGAAATAGTTTCTGAAGCAGATTTAATTGTATTAGCTGTTTATCCAGATTTAGTTAAAAGTTTTATAAGTAATAATAAAGAAAATTTTAAAGACAATGCTATAATTACAGATGTAACAGGAATAAAACAGTTATTTATTAATGAAGTATTGGATATACTACCAGATAATATAGATTTTGTTTTTGCTCATCCAATGGCTGGTAGAGAAAAAAAAGGGATAGATTATGCTACAAATACTGTATTTAAGGATGCTAATTTCTTAATAACAGTAACAGATAAAAATAAGATTGAAAGCTTAGAGTTAATTGAAGAGTTAGCATATAAAATGGGATTTAAGCATGTGAAAAGAATATGTCCTAAATACCATGATGAAATGATAGCATTTACTAGCCAATTACCTCATGCTTTAGCAGTAGCACTTATTAATAGTGATATTGAAGGAAGAAATACTGGAGAATTTATAGGAGATAGTTATAGGGATTTAACTAGAATTGCAAATATAAATGAAACTTTATGGAGTCAATTATTTTTAGGAAATAAAGAAAACTTATTACAAGCAATTTATAATTTTGAAGAGGAATTAGATAAAATAAAAAGTTGTTTGGAGAATGAAGATAAAGAGGCTTTGCGAGAGTTATTTATTAAATCTTCTGTAAGAAGAGAAAAATTATAATAGATTAATTTAAAAAGATGGCTGATATAGTTAATATCAGCCATCTTTTTAGCATTTATAAGTAAAAATACTAATAATTTTACAGATACAAGATAATAATATAAGTGAAATCGTTTATTGATTAGAAAATAGGATTAATACAAGAAAATACTGGTAAAAATTAAAGTTGATACAAGGTGAAATTTAGAGTAGAATTGTTTCTTGTATATTTATCTGGAAAAGGAGTGGTTATCTTGGCAGGGAAAACAAAAATAACTAAGCAATTTATTATATCACAGACTGTTTTATATGTTTTTATAATGGCATTTGTAATAGCATTTAAATCTATTTTTGGAGATAAAAACACACTAGTTGGAGTAATGGGTATAACAGCAATATTAATGCTTACACAAATTAATCTTACTATTTCTCCAGGAAAAAATTTATTAAAGTTGATTATAATAAATTTAGGAATAGGCATATTTACATATTTAGCAAATCTTAATATATGGTTAGCTATACCTATAAATTTCATAGGTATATTTATAATAGCGTATACCTTTTATTATAATTTAAAGTCACCAGTATATTTACCATTTTCATTACAATATTTATTTTTACTATCTACTCCTATTACTGCAGCTGAATTGCCAATGAGATTGCTCTCACTTTTAGTGGCACCAGTTGGAATTATGATAGTACAATTTATTATTAATAAAAATAAAACCACTAAGGTTGGAAATAAGTTAATAGGTAGTATTTGCGATAATCTTATAAAAAAGATAAATAGTAATGAGAATAAAGACGATATAAATAAATCAATAAAAAGTAATGCTAATGAATTTAGAAAGATTGTTTATGATAATAGAAAAGATAATTTCTATGTAACAGAAGAAGGAAGAATAAAATTAAATATTGTTATAATTTTAGAAAAGTTATCAAATTTATTAGATGAAAAGATCAATAATAAAGTAATATTAAATGATTTAATAATTTGTTTACAAGAATTAAAACTTAGTTTAGGAAAAGAAGATAATTTAAAAGATATTAATAATAAAATAAATAATTTAATAAAAAAATATAAAAAAGAGGATATTAAGGATTTAGTTACTTTAAGAATACTAAATACTATTAATATGTTAAGTATATCTTTAGAAGAATTAAAATCATTAGGTAAAGAGAATTATAATACTATAAAAGCCAGTGAAGATATACCAGAAAAGTATAAAATGGTTAATATTCATAAGAAGGAATTTTATAAAAAATCAGTAAAGTTTTCTTATGCTATTAGAGTATCACTAGGAATAACTATTTCTGCTTTTATTGCAGATTATTTCAAATTTGCAGAAGGAAGATGGATTTACTTTACAACATTTGCAATAATAATTCCTATATATGAATTATCAAAGAAAAAGCTAAAAGATAGAATGTTTGCCACTTTAGTTGGTGGAGTTATAATAGTTTTATTATTTACTATATTTAAAAATGTTTTAGTTAGAATGTTAATAATAATGGCTGCAGGTTATTTAAGAGCATATACTTCAACATACAGATATGGAACTATTTACACTACAATATGTGCAATTGGTGCAGTAGCTATGTCTGGCGGAGCAGTAGTTTTAACTATCAATAGAATACTATTTGTTATATTAGGAACTATAATAGCTATTATTATTAATAGATTTGTATTACCTGTAAGAATGAAAGATGCAAATGAAGAACTTTTAGGAACCTATAGAGATGTACTTTATGGAATGTTAAATGAAGTATATGAAGAAGCAATTAACCAAAATGACAATACTCATAAAATGGATACATTATTGCTTGTAACTACTATGATAGAGGAAAGGCTAGCTGTTAATAATAGTGATTTTATTACAGAAGAAGATAATGGTTACTTTGATAAAGTAAGAATTTTAATAATTGATATTTATCAGTTATATACATTAGTAAAAAGAAGCGAAATTAAACAAAATAATGAATATATGATTGAAGATTTAAAAAAGTTATCAAATGTATCAAATATAAATATAGACAATACGATAAAAGATGTAGAAGAACATATAAATATAGCAAAAGGAATTGATAATAAGATAATTTTTGCAAGTATAAGGGGAGTCTTATCAGGAATAAAGGAATTAAAAGACAGTAATAAAGCCTTACCTGAATAGTTTATAGAATAAAAAGCTAATAATTTAATATACAAGTAAACAAAAAACCTAAGTAATAAATCTTAGGTTTTTTTGTTGTTATATTAGTAAGCACATTTTTTACAATAAGTATCAATAATAGAATATATATTAAACAAAGAAGATATATAAATTAATAAAGAATTATCTTCCTTTAATCTTACCTTCAATACCTCTTTCAGCTAATATTTCATAAATAGTTTTAGATGTTGTATCAGCTAATGTATATCCAATTAATTTTAATATTTCTTCAAGTTTTTCTTCAGAAGTAGTTTCAATTTCTAAGTATGGGAACGGACAAAAGCTTTTATCGTTTATATCAATTTCAATTAAAGAATCATCAATTTTATAGCTTTCTCTATATTTAGATATAGATTCTTGAAGAACAAGACCTAATGACTTAAATATTCTTCTTGCCATCTCTGCATCTTCAACTATAGTTTCATTTTCTTCCATAACTTTAAAAGTACCTTGACTTAACATTTTTTTTGTAGTCATAAATACAGTTTCTTTACCTGTTATTCTATCAATAGTAGTTCTAACTCTAGCATACCCTTTAGAAGCTAAAAGTCTACCATCTTCAAAATCGTATATTTCATTAACCTGATCTTCAGCTTTTACTTTAGTAGCACCTAAAGTAGTCATTTTATATCTAATATCATCAACATCAATATCAATTACTCTAGTTTCTAATTCTTTCATCAATAATAACTCCCTTCAGTTTTTAAAATAATAATAGTTATATTATACAATAAAATATGTTAATTTATCTTATCAAATAATTTTTTTGAAATTATGAAACCTTTTTAAAAAATTTAAGTCTAAAATTATAGATGATAAAAAGGGGGACAATTTTAATGAAGGTAATAAAAATAAAAGTTAAAACAATTATAGTAACAGTATTAATTTTATTTTGTACTATTCCATATATATTTTATTTTATTGGGGTATTAGGATTTCAATCAGATGGTATAGTAAATGGAAGAGGTATTAAGATATATACAGCAGGTTTTTTAAAGTTATATGAACATTATCCCACATTCAAGATAGACATGGGTAGGACCTATTATATTCTTGGAATGAGTAACTACGATTATATTCATGAAGTATTATATTATTACTCAAGTGGAACTATGGTTAACTCAACCCAAAATGGAAATATGGAACAGGCACTAATAGCAAAAGAGTATTTTGAAAAAGGTGTATCATTAGGACAAAATGATAATTATTATATAAATAATTTGAATGCTTTAATAAATTTAGAGATGGTTTTAGGAAATACAGATAGGGCTTTTGAACTTATAATGAATGCTAAAGATAGTGAAAAAGAAGTGATTTATCAAACTGCATTAGTAAATGAAATTGTATATTACGGAAAACAAGGTGAATATGATAAGGCTTTAAAATTATGTGAAGATAATGAAGAGTATTTACCACTTCTAAAGAGATATAAAAATTCTATAAATTATCTTAAAGGTGATATTGATAAAATAGAAGTAAATGATATGTATGAAGGAATAGATGATATTGATAAATATAATGAAGAGTTAAGTATTGAAAGTAGAAAAAATAGATTTTTAGTTTCTGCTAATATATTAAAGGACATAGATTTTATTAGACCTATAGAGATATATGATAAAGTTGAAATTGATGATGATATAAATTTTGGAGAAATAACTGGAAGAGTTACAGTCAAAGGGAAGCCTATAGCTAACACTGCAGTATTTTTAAATAAACAATATGGAGGTATAGGCTTTAATCCGGAGAATGGTAGAATAGATTTTACATTTCGTGATTTTAAAGAAAGCCAAACTGTATATACAAATGAAAATGGAGAATTCATATTTAAACATGCTTTTCCAGGTGTAGATTATGAAATAATAGCTTCTATACCTTCAGTTTTTGGAGATAAAGTTTCAAGGAGAGAAAATGTTACTCCTATAATTTTAAAGGATGGAGAAAAAGTTAATGTAGATATAACTTTAAATGATGAAGTTAAGGTAAATGAAGTAAAAACTGATTATGAAAATGACGAAATAATTATTAAATATAATGAGTATCCTGAGGCATATTCTTATGGGTTAGTTATAAGAGTTGGAGCTGTAGGAATGAGTGTTAATGAGCTTACAGACAAAAATGAAATTAAAATTCCATTAACTAAGGGTTCTTTTCAAAGCTTTGCTATTAGGGGTGCTACAGAGGATGAAAATGGTGAATTAATACCAACAGCAGAATCGTACTTAGGAAGTATAGATGTAAATAAATTATATATTAATGTTGTTGCTTACGATAAGGAAGGAATGATATTATCAAGTTCTTCTACGCCTATTGAAGTTAAGATTAAAAAGAAGAAATTAAATCGTGGTGAAAAGCTTATATTAGATTATAAAATAGATGAAGGTTATGATTGGTTATGTGAAAAGTTAAAAAGTGAGCCTATGAATAAAGAGTATATTTATCCTGTAATGAGAATTGCTTATGAAAGAGGAGATATCCAGTTTGGTGATGAATTAATAAATAGATTAGAAGAAATTAATAAAACAGGTTTTGATAAAAAATTGAGAGAATGGTATGTGAGTGAATGATGATGGATAACTTAAGGGGGACGAAGTTATTAAGTAAAATAAGTAGTGATAGAGAAGCTGTAGTGGAAGAAATAATAGATGTTTATGGAGATAAAATATTAAGGCTTTGTTTTATTCAGTTAGGAAATGTAGAAGAAGCAGAAGATGCAACGCAAGAAGTATTCCTAAAGGTGTTTAAAAATATAAAAAAATATAATGGAGATTCTTCAATATATACTTGGATTTATAAAATAACTATAAATACATGCTTTGATATTTTAAAGAAAAGAAATAAGTTAAGGTATGATGATATATCCTTATATATAAATTTTATTAAGGATGAAAAAGATACAGAGATGATTATTTTGAAAAATTTAACTTCAAAAAGTATAAGAGTAGCTTTAATGAAAATTCCAGAAAAGTATAGAGTTTTATTATATATGTTTTATTTTGAAGAGCTAAAAATATCAGAAATATCAACTATTCTTAATGAAAAAGAAAATACTATAAAAACTAGGCTTAAACGAGGAAAAGCAGCATTAAGAAGAGTTATTGAAAAGGAGGAAATAAATTATGTACAATGACGATAGTGATTTATTTTTTGATAATGAAGTAAAAATCAAAATAAAACATAGTTTTGATGATATAAAACTTAGTAATGAAATAAAGAATAAAATAAAAGAAGAAATTATGATAGATGAACTGAAAGAAGTGAAAAATAAGGGCTTTAAAGAAAAAATTAATGATTTCCTAAATTATGAAGTAGAAATTCCTATAGGAAGGATAGGTGTTATAGCAGCGATATTAGCTATTATACCTACAACATTTACTATATATGAAGGAAAAAAGATAATGGATAATAATATAGAGTATCAAAAGGATATTACAAGTTATAATAATTTTAAAAAATAAATATATGAATTTTTTTATTATTAGTTAATAAAAAGGCTGTGAAAACACAGCCTTTTTAATATTAAATAAATAGTAAAAATATTTTTAGCTATTATAAGTTTCTTTATCTAAAGAGTTTTCAGAATTAGCAACAACTACAGCTGTAGCAGAATCTCCAATTACATTTAAGCAAGTAATTAACATGTCTATAGGTCTATTTATAGCAATTATAAGTGAATAAGCTATAAGAGTAGCTTCGTTGTTGTATCCCATTCCTGTTAAAACTGTAAATAGAATTATTGAAGAAGAACCAGGAGCAGATGGAGTACCTATAGAAGCTATTAAAGCTAATATTGCAATTAAAATTACATTTTGAATAGTAAGATTATATCCAGAGCTTGCTGCTATAAAAATAGCTGCTATTACTTGCATTATTGCGGTACCATTCATGTTTATTGTCATTCCCAAAGGTAAAACAAAAGATGCAATATCTTTATCAACGCCAAGTTCATCAACAGTTGTTTTTTCATTTAAGGATAAAGCTGCAGATGAAGCGGCAGCTGAAAATCCTAAAAGAGCAACTTTAGCAATTTTTTTCATGAAAATAATAGGGTTTAACTTTGTATTTAAATAAACAAATAGTGGATAAGCAATCACTAAAAATATTATTGAAGCTATTGCGACTACAAGCATATAAGCTAATGCTGGTTTTAAATGATCTATGCCATATACAGCAAATGTTCTTGTAATTAACACAAAAACTGCAATTGGACTAAATTTAGTTATTATAAATCCTAAAAATACGCTGATTATATTATTTATATCAATAAGTAAGTTCTTTAACACTAAAATCTTTTCATCTAGAGCATTAATACATAAACCAATAACTACAGCTAAAAATACTATAGATAATACCATTGAGTTATTTGACATAACACTAGTTATGTTGTTTGGAACAGCATTAAGTATTACAAGTAGTGGATTACTTCCACTAGATACAGTTACAGATGTAGTAGTATTAGTAGAAAGGTGGACATTAAAAAATCCAAGTTTATAAGCAGTAAATCCAAAAACACATGCTGTTGCTAACGCAAATATAGATGTAGTTAAAAATCCTAAAAGTGTTTTTGATGATATTCGTCCAAGTTTTTTTGTATCGCTAATATGACACATAGCTAAGGCTATAGATGAAAACACCATTGGAATTATAATTAATTGAAGACAATTAATGAATAATTGTCCTAATATATAAAAAATACCAAAAGCATTTTTCCCTTCTTCAGTAGTTATATCTTGAAATAAAATATTATTAATAATATTCCAAAGTGAAGATTTATCATTAGCTATTAATGATTCTCTTAATAATATAAAAAGTGTACCGACAATTAAAGCTAGCACCAGAGATAATCCCATTCTTATAGCTAGCTGAGCAGAGTTATTTTTTCCTTTTGTAAAATTAAATTTCATAAAATTATCTCCCAAATAAAATATATAAATAAGTTTATATTATAGTTTCATAAGCCAAATTACATATTTATAGTATTAACAGTTTATCAATAAAAAAGTTATGTAAAGGTTGTAAATTAGCATATTAAAAATTAAGTGTTGAATATTTTATTAATGGAATATAATTATTTAACGCTATGATAAATATATATTAGAAAAAATAATATGTCAATAATTTAACTATGTAAATATAGTATTGAGATGAATGATTTAAGAAAATAAATTTATAGATAAAAACTATAATATTTATAGAAAATATCTATAAAAAGCATTACTTATTAAGATGGAAAGGTGATAAAATATATATAATATAGAATTTATAAGGGGGCATATAAAAATGAAATTTAATAAATTAAATATGGGGCAATACAATATGATGAAGGTAAAAGCAACTCTTAAATGTAGTGTTTGCAACGAGGATTGCAATTATATAGACTATTGGAATGGTAATAAGTTTTGTTCTACAGAATGCCAAGAAAAATATTATAATTGGATAAAGAAAAACAAAGAATCAATAGCATAATATATAATGATGAATTAAGATAATATATTATCTATAATTCATCATTTTTTTATATTCATAAAAGATAATTATGTAAATTAATTAATATATAGTTTTTATCTATAGATAATGTTGCTAAAATCAATTGGATTAGTAGAGAATACTAGAATATAATAAAAGTAAATTAAGTGTTAAATATTTAACGTTCATTATTTTGTTAAAAATACTAAGCGAATTAAATGGATTAGGAATGGCTTAAGATTTAAGTAAGCTATTTAATATAAAGGAGAGAATACAATGGAAAGACGTATTTCAGGATATACTACATTAATAGGATTATTAGCAACACCAATTAAACATACAAGTTCACCAAAGATGCATAATGAAGCATTTAGATATTTAGGTTTAGATTATGCTTATCTTGCATTTGAAGTTGGAAATGAAGGATTAGAAGATGCAGTAAAAGGATTAAAAGCAATGCAAGCTAGAGGTTGCAATGTATCAATGCCAAATAAAACTGTTATTCATAAATATTTAGATAAATTAACTCCAGCAGCAGAACTTGCAGGAGCTGTAAATACAGTTATAAATGATGATGGTGTTTTAACTGGACACATTACTGATGGTGTTGGTTACATGAGATCATTAAGCGATGCTGGATTTGATATTATTGGTAAGAAAATGACTATAGTTGGAGCTGGTGGAGCAGCTACAGCAATTTGTATCCAAGCAGCATTAGATGGAGTAGCTGAACTTTCAATATTCAATCAAGACGATGAATTTTTTGCAAGAGCAGAAGAAACAGTTAAGAAGATAAATGAAAAAACTAACTGTAAGGCTAAGTTATTTAGATTAGAAGATAAAGATGCATTAAGAGCAGAAATTGCTGACTCTGCAATATTCACAAATGGTACAGGAATGGGTATGAAGCCATACGTTGGTCAAACATACATAGAAAAGGATATGCTAAGGCCAGATCTTATAGTAAGTGACGTTGTATATCAACCAGCAAAAACTAGATTATTAGAATTAGCAGAAGAAGTTGGATGTCCAACAATCAATGGATTAGGAATGATGTTATTCCAAGGTGCAGAAGCATTTAAATGCTGGACTGGACAAGAAATGCCAATAGAACACATGAAAGAATTCTTATTTGGAGATAAGTAAGCTTCCAAATTTAAATTTTGAAAAGTGAACGTATGCCTATGATTAGCAGGCGTAGGTATTTCATTAAAAAAATAATACGAAAAAATATAGTGGTGCACAGTTGCATCTAGGAGGAAATAAAAATGAAATTCATGGTAATAAATGGACCAAACATAAACATGATAGGTGTTAGAGAAAAAGGAATATATGGATCAAAGAGCTTTACTGAGATTTGTGAATATATAAAAGAAGAAGGCGAAAAGAGAGGACACGAAGTTACTCTACTTCAAAGCAACTGTGAAGGAACTATGATAGATTTCTTACAAAGAGCATACTTTGAAAAGTTTGATGGGGTTATAATAAATCCAGGAGCATATACTCACTATAGCATAGCTTTACATGATGCAATTAAAGGAAATACAGGAATTCCAACAGTTGAAGTTCATATTTCTAATGTACATGCTAGAGAAGAATTCAGAAAAGAGTCTAAAACAGCTCCAGCTTGTATCGGACAAATGTGTGGATTCGGTGAAAAAGGTTATGTTTTAGCTATGGAGGCTCTAGAAGATTATATTACTAGAAATAAGTAAGAATTTAGCAAAAATGGCTGTTGCAATATGCGCAGCCTTTTTTATTTGATTTAAATTGATAGATTAAATCTATAGAAAAAGCTAAAAACATTCATTAGATTTATAGCTTTTGTGGGGTTATACTTATTTAAGTAATAGTATGAAAGCAAAAGTTAAAACTTTATCAATATATAATTTATTAGGAGAATGTAGGATGAATAAGTATAAAAACATATTTACACCATTAACAATAAAGAATATGACTATTAGAAATAGAGTTGCTATGCCTCCAATGGGAACAAATTACGGCGGAGCTATGGGTGATTTCACTGAAGAACATGTTCAATATTATGAAAAGAGAGCTAAAGGTGGCATTGGTTTAATAATAGTAGAAAATGCTTGCGTTGATTTCCCAGTTGGTTCAAATGGAACAACTCAAATTAGATTAGATCATGATAGATATATGCCAAACCTATTTAGATTAACAGAAAGATTACATAGACATGGTGCTTGTGTTGCAATTCAAATAAATCACTCTGGAGCATCAGCAGTACCAGGAAGAATTGAAGGAAATACTCCAGTATCTTCTTCAAATATACCATCAAAAACAGGTGGAGCTATTCCAAGACCATTAACAGTAGAAGAAATATATGCAATTGCTGATAAGTATGCAGATGCGGCAAGAAGAGCTCAAATGGCTGGATTTGATGCAGTTGAAATTCATGGAGGACACTCTTACTTATTATGTCAATTCTTATCACCTTTATATAATAAGAGAACTGATGAGTTTGGTGGAAGTTTAGAAAACAGAGTAAGATTCCCTAAATTAGTATTAGAAAAAGTTAGAGCTGCAGTAGGACCAATGTTCCCAATAAGCTTTAGATTTAGTGCTGATGAATTTATGGAAGGTGGAAATACATTAGAAGATACATTAGAAATGATGGAGTACCTTGTTGATGAAATTGATATATTAAATGTATCAGCCGCAGTTAACGATACACTTCAATATCAAATAGATGCTAACTATTTAAAAGATGGATGGCGTTCATACATGGCAAAAGCTTTCAAAGAAAAGTTTAACAAGCCAGTTATAACATCAGGAAACATTAGAAATCCTGAAGTTGCTGAAAGAATATTATCAGAAGGACATGCTGATTTATTAGCAATGGGACGTGGACTTATAGCTGATCCAGAATGGGTTAACAAAGTTAGAAGTGGAAGAGAAGATGAATTAAGAAAATGTATATCTTGTAACATTGGATGTGCTGGTCATAGAATTGGAATAAATAGACCAGTAAGATGTACAATAAATCCAGAAGTTATCTTAGGAGAAGAAGCTCATACTTCTATGAAAGTAAACAAGCCAGTTAATGTTGTTGTTATTGGTGGAGGAACTGCAGGATTAGAAGCTGCTTGTACAGCTGCTGAAGTAGGATGTACAACATTCTTATTTGAAGCTAAACCTTACTTAGGTGGATTAGCTAGAGAAATAGCTAAATTACCAGCTAAAGATAGAATTAATGATTTCCCAAATTACTTAATTAACAGAGCTAAGAAGTTAAGAAATCTTTATATATTTACAAATACTACTGCTACAATTGAAGCAATAGAAAACTTAAAACCAGATGTAGTTGTTAATGCTACAGGATCAACTCCATTATTACCTCCAATTACAGGATTACATGATAGAGTTGATAAAGAAGATTCAAAAGTATTATCAATCTTTGGATTAATAAATAATATTGAAAAGTTCAATGAAATGGACTTAGAAGGAAAGAAAATAGGAGTTATCGGTGGAGGAGCTGTTGGACTAGATGTAGTTGAATACTTCGCTCACAAAGGTGCTCACGTTACTATAGTTGAAAGAATGCCAGCTGTAGGAAATGGAATGGATATAATAACTAAGCTTGATTTTATGACTATGCTTAAGAAGAAAGAAGTAGATGTAAGAATTGAAACTTCATTATTAGAAATTAAAGATAGTAGCTTTATAGTTAATAAAGATGGGCAAGATGAAGAAATCAACTTTGATTATGGATTTGTATGTTTAGGAATGAGAGCATACTCACCATTAATGACTTCTCTTCAAGAAAACTTTGCTGGAACTAATGTTGAAGTTGTTAATATTGGTGATAGTGTTAGAGCTAGAAGAATTATTGAAGGTGTTGAAGAAGGTAGACATATCACTGATACACTTAAGAGAATTGGAGCTTTATAATATAGAGTTAATATAATATAAATATAAATACACCCAACCCAGTTGAGAAATCATCTGGGTTATTTTTTATTAAAATATGTTGAAATACTAATAAAACTTAAAGAATAATAGCGTAAACAAGAGATTAATAATTTAGAAGCATAGATATCATGAAGCTTTAAATGATCTTATATTTTAGATTGCTTTTTGAAGGATCTTATATATTTACAAGGATTAGGTGTGAAAAGTCTAATATATTTAAGAATAATAAGGTTTTATTGAAAGCATAGTTCATGAGAAATTAAATTTTTGAATAAATTAAATATAATTTTAGATATATAAAAAAGATACCATAAAATTAACAGTATAATAAAAAAATGTATATATTGTTGAAAAATAATGTATTTACTATATAATATAACAGGGTATATTTTAACATATAATAGGGATATAAGAATGAGGTAGTAAAGAAATGAAATCAAAATCGATAATAATTATAGTGTTAATATGTATTTTAATGAATATTTTAACTTTTAAAAATGTATCAGCAAGTATATTATTAGCAGAGCAGTTTGAAAAGTTATCTATTTATGAAGGAATTTCCAATGAATATATAACATCAATTTTTCAAGATAGTAAAGGATATATGTGGATAGGAACAGCAGATGGGCTCAATAGATATGATGGTAAAAATGTGAAGACATATAATGCAGATGTTAATAGAAAAGATTCTTTAAGTTCAACATACATAAATGCCATAGAAGAAGATGATAGGGGAAACATATGGATTGGAACGAACTATGGTTTAGATATTTTAATAAATAATACTTTTGAAGTGATAAGATTGAAAGATTATACTATCGAGAATTATAGTTTAGGTGAATTAGAAATTACAGATATATTAAAGAGCAACTATGAAGAAAATATTATGTGGGTTGGTACTTCAAATGGATTAATAAAAATAAATATTGAAACTTATGAAGTAGAAGAGTTTTTTTATGATAAAAATGATAGTGACTCATTAACTAATTCATATATAACTTGCTTAAAAGAAGATAAATATAAGAGACTATGGGTGGGAACAAAAAATGGTATAAATATTTTAGATGAAAATTCTAAAGTTATATATACTCAAACTCAAATAGACAACAATAAATTATTTGTTCATGATATAGAAAGTGATAGTTTTGATTATATGTGGGTTTCCACTAAAGAGGGAATTATTATATATGATATTAATAGTACTGAATCAAAACAGATACTAATTTTATCAAATGAAGGTTTAAAAACATATAATTTAAATGAAGATGGGATGGACAAGATTTTAGATGAGAAAAATAAAGATATAAAAATATATAATAATAATTTTATTATGAGTGATAGTAAAGATAATATATGGATATCTAGCAGTGAGGGAATAAAGGTATACATTAAGGGTACATCAAAGATAACAGAGATTAAGAGAGATGAAAATAATCTTAATTCTATTTCAAGTAATATTATAACGTGTTTTTATGAAGATAATAATGGAGTAATATGGGTTGGAACTGATAGAGGGATAAATATATTAAATGAAAATAGACAATTTAATTCTTCAATGACTAGTATAGGAAGTGATAAAGCGATATATGATAAGGATATAGTATCTATTGTCCAACATAATGAGTATGTTTGGATAGCTACTAAATTTGATGGAGTATATATATATAATGAAGATGGAATATTAATTAGGCATTTAAATACATATGATAATGAACTGGGTTTTAGTAACAGGTATGTAAAAAAGATGTTTAGTATAAATAATCAATTTATTATTATTACAACTAATAAAAATTTAGTAGCAATTGATACAAAGAATTATACATATACCAATGATGTATATGAACAAGCTTATTACTCAGAATTAAATTATTTATATAATGATGGGAAAGAAATATGGACAGCTACAGAAGATAACTTTTATTCCTATAATTTAAGTTCTGGAGAAGAAACATATTATAGTTATAAACTAAAAGAATTTAATATAAATCCAGGTCATATAAAGTATATTATAGAAGATTATAGAGATGAAAATATACTTTGGTTAGGGGGAAGTGATACCGGGATAGTTAAATATAGTAAAAAACATGGCGTTATTAAGCAATATCTTAATGATTCTTCAGATGAAAAATCATTAATTAGTAATAAGGTTAATTGTATTACTTTTGATAACTTTGGAGATTTATGGGTAGGTACTAATATGGGCTTAAGTAAATTGGATATAGAATCAGATGAATTTACTTCATATACCATAGTAGAAGGTTTAACTAATAATTTTGTAAATTCAATATTATTAGATGAAGGCGGTAACCTTTGGATAAGTACAAATAATGGATTAAATAAGTTTAATATAGAAACGAAAGATATAGTAAATTTTACAGAGACAGATGGAGTGTATGGAAGCCAATTTAATGTAAACTCTAGTCTTATTTGTAGAGATGGAACTATGATGTTTGGAAACACAAAAGGTGTTGTATACTTTAAGCCAAATGAAATAGTCGAACCGGAAAAAGCTGATGATAAGGTTGTAATTGGTGATATTTTAATTGGAAAAGAAAAAGCCATTTATGATGGTAATGAGTTAATTTTAGAGTATGATGATAAAGATTTATCTATTGATTATTTTTTACCTAATTATAGGACTTTAGATAATATAACTTATGAATATATGATTGAAGGTATTGATTCAGATTGGGTATATGTAGACGATAATAATAATTTATCTATTAAGATTTTAAAGCCAGGTAAATATACGCTAAAAATAAGAGCTAGAGATGGACATGGTAATTTAACAGATGAAGCACATATGAATATAAGGGTTAAAAATCCAATTTGGAAGAGCCCTTTAGCTTGTATAATATATGTTTTAATAATATGTGCAATAGTACTATATATATTAAATTATGTTAAGATATTAAGAAAGTTAGTAAATCAAAAAACAATGAAATTAAATGCCCAATTAGAAGAGAATAAAAGATTAAGTGAAGAAATAATAAATAAAGAAAAATTTAAAAATAATTATTTTGTAAATTTATCACATGAGCTTAGAACACCAATAAATGTTATATCATCAACAATACAACTAGAAAGAGCTTTGAGCAAGGAAGGAAGTATAAGTAAAGAAAAATCAAATAGATATATGAATATTATAAGTAAAAACTGTGATAGTTTATTAAAAATAATAAATGATATTATAGATAGCTCAAAGATAGAAACAGGTCATTATAAAATTAATAAGCAAAACAATGATATAGTTTATATAGTGGAAGAGGCTGCTCTTAGTATGAGTAAATATATTGAAGAAAAGGGGTTAACCCTTATAATTGATCCGGATATAGAAGAAAAGATAATTTCTTGTGATGCAACTGAAGTTGAAAGATGTGTAATTAACTTGATAGGAAATGCAGTTAAGTTTACTCCGGAAGGTGGAGAAATTCATGTATATATTAAGGTGATTAATGAAAAGGTTGAGATTACTGTAGAGGATACAGGTATAGGAATATCAAAGGAAGATCAAGAATTTATATT
The DNA here is from genome assembly GCF_021412605.1 of Clostridium celatum. Classification (NCBI taxonomy): domain Bacteria; kingdom Bacillati; phylum Bacillota; class Clostridia; order Eubacteriales; family Clostridiaceae; genus Clostridium; species Clostridium celatum. The sequence continues at coordinate 24,375 of NZ_JAJKGM010000011.1, read as the reverse complement.
TAAAAGGTTCTCACAAGTAGAAGGAACTAATGCTACAAAGGTAAGTAGTAGTGGAATTGGACTTACACTTGTTAAGCATATAGTAGAGCTTCATAATGGATATGTTAAGCTGGAAAGTGAAATTAATAAAGGAAGTAAATTTACAATAGTGTTATCAGGCGGATTAGTAAATTAAGAATAGAAGATTATATTAAATAACGGAAAATTTTACAATAATATTGTAATTTAAACTTTATAGCCATGTAGAAGATATTTCTACATGGTTTTTTTATAAAAACTATTACGGAATATGGTGTTTATAAAATTCTAACAATGGAATACTAATATTGAGGTGAGTTTATGAAATCAATATGGAGTGAAAATTGTAACTTCAAAAAAAGAGAAGCTTTAAATAAAGATATAGAAACAGATGTTTTAGTTATTGGGGGTGGAATAGCAGGAATATTAATAGCATTTATGTTAAAGGAAAATGAAAAAAATGTAGTTGTAATTGATTCAGGTGAAACTGCAAGTGGAAATACTAAAAATACTACTGCAAAAATAACATCTCAACATAATTTAATTTATCATAAGCTAATATCAGAGTTCGGAGAGCAAAAAGCTAAACAATATGCAAGAGCTAATGAACTTGCTATAGGAAAATATAAAGAAATAATTGAACAGAGAAAAATAGAGTGTGATTTCCAAAAACAATCTGCATATGTTTATTCTTTAAATGAAATAGAGAGTATAAAAAAAGAGGTGGAGGCTGCTAATAAGCTTGGTATTAATGCAGAGTTTGTAGATAAGATTAATCTTCCTTTTAAAATTAATGGAGCTGTTAAGTTTAATAATCAAGCACAATTTAATCCACTTAAATTTTTAAAAGATATCTCAGAGGATTTAATTATTTATGAAAATACTAGGGCAGTAAAAATTGATGAAGATTCAGTAACTACAAATAATGGTACTATAAAGGCAAAGCAAATAGTTATAGCAACGCATTATCCAATAATGAATACACCGGGATATTATTTCATGAAAATGCATCAAGAAAGATCATATGTTATAGCTTTAGAAGGAGTACCTGATATTAATGGTATGTATATAGATGTTGATACAGAGGGATATTCATTTAGAATGTATAAGAATTTAGTATTATTAGGTGGCATAAGTCAAAGAACTGGAGAAAATGAAAGTGGTGGAAGTTACGAAAAGCTAAGGGATGTGGCAAAATCATTATACCCAAATTCAAAAGAAAAGTATTATTGGTCAGCGCAAGATTGTATGACTATAGATGGGATACCATATATAGGTAGATATTCTGATGAAACTCCTAATATATATGTTGCTACAGGCTTTAACAAATGGGGAATGACAAGTGCTATGATATCTGCAATGATAATATCAGATATGATATTGGGAAGAGAAAATGATTTTTCAGAAATTTTTTCACCAAAAAGATTTGATTTATCGTTATCAATAAGTAATATTGCTAATGATATAAGTGAAACAGCTAAGAACTTTATTGCACAGAAAATATATATTCCAAGTAGTAATATAGAACATATTAGAAATGGGCATGGCGGAATTGTAGAATACAATGGAGAAAAAGTTGGTGTTTATAAAAATGATGAAGGTGAATCATTTATTGTATCAACAAAGTGTGCGCATTTAGGATGTCAGCTTAAATGGAATGCAGATGAATTAACATGGGATTGCCCATGCCATGGTTCAAGATTTGATTATAAAGGACGATTAATAGAAGGTCCAGCTACTAAGGATATTATAGATAGTTAATAAATAATAAATTCAGAAAATATGGGTGAAAGTTAAATTTTAATCTAATTTTAATCTTTCTTATATTTTAGATTAATTTTCTAGAAGTATTATATAACCATGATGAACGAAGAAGTTAAATTCATGGAGGTAATATAAATGGAAAGAAATGAAATGATTAAAAAATTAATGGAAAAGGCTCATGTAACTTATGAAGAAGCACAGGAAGTATTAGAAAAATGTAATTGGGATCTTTTAGATTCAATAATATATTTAGAGAGAAGTGGAAAAGTAGAAAATAATGATACTACTGTTATTATTGAAGTAAAAGAAGAGGATCAAAAGAAAGAGGATAACACTAAAAAAAAGGACGAAAGATATGGTGGAATTGGAGAAGTTATTGGGAGAATATTTAAATGTTTAGGAAAATTTATAGCTAAAGGAAATAAGAATTATTTTGAAGTTAAAAAAGATAATGAAAAGCCAATAAGAATATCATTAACAATTTCAATACTTTTATTAGTATTCTTTTTGCCACCAACTGCAATATTATTAGTAATAGGTTTATTCTGTGGATATAAGTATTCAGTTTCAGGTCCTAATATGAAATGTGATGGAGTTAATGATGTTTTTGAAAAAGTATCAGAATCAGCAGATACTATAAAAAAAGATTTTAAAAAAGGATATGAAGGAAACTAAGATATTATAAAGGAAGTCCTGAAGGTTATTCAGGGCTTTTTTTCTTTTTAAGAAATGTTTAGAAATAATTCTTAAAATGGTATAATTTAATAAATTAGGATAGAATTTAAATGAGATATTATTAAATAAAAAACTGGAGGAACATTTGTGGATAAGCTTAATCTTGTGGAGAAGTTAAAAGATAAAACAGGTATAACCTATGAGGAAGCAAAAAATGTTTTGGAAATAAATAATTGGGATATGCTTGATTCTATTTTATATTTGGAGAGAAATAAAAAAATAAAAGGACCTTCTGTTAGTATATTTTACACCAATGAATATAATGAAGGTTATGAAGAAGCAAGAAGTCAATTGGATTTTGATGAAGTTAAAAAGGATAGTGATTATAAATCACATAATAACTTTGAAGGGATTTTTGAATCTATATGTAAGGTTATAGATACATGCAATAATATTTTTGTAGAAATAAAAGGTGAAAATAATTTCTATTTAAAGCTTCCATTAACAGTAGTTATTGTTCTTTTAATATTTGGATTCTGGATGTTAATACCTCTTGTTGTTATTGGACTGTTTTTAAATGTAGAATTTTCTATGTTATCTAAAGAAGTTAAAGTGGATAAGGTTAACAATATATTAAATAAAATATCAAAAGAGGTAAAGAACATTAAAGAAAAAGGTAAAGTTGGGGGAAAGAAATGATTAAGATTTTAATTGTTGAAGATGAAGAAAAAATAGCAAGATTTATAGAACTAGAATTAGTTCATGAAGGTTATAAGGTGCTTAAAGTTAATAATGGTAGAGAAGGTCTTGAAATAGCTGAAAAAGGTGAAGTAGATTTAGTTCTTCTTGATGTTATGCTTCCAGAGCTTAATGGACTTGAAGTATTAAGAAGGCTTAGAAAAATTTCTGATATACCTGTAATTATGCTTACTGCAAGAGATGCTGTTATGGATAAAGTATCTGGATTAGATGCTGGCGCAGATGATTATATAACAAAGCCTTTTGCAATTGAAGAATTGCTTGCAAGGGTTAGAAATGCTTTGAAAAAGAGAATTATTACTATAAAAAAGGATGAAAATATACTAAACTGTGGCTTACTATATTTAGATAAATTAAAACATAAAGTACTTTATGATAATACACAAATTGAACTAACTAATAGAGAATTTAACTTGCTTCAAATATTGATGGAAAATAAAAATATAGTATTAACTAGAGATATACTTATGGAGAAGGTATGTGGGTATGATTATGTTGGGGAAACAAATGTAATAGATGTTTATATACGATATTTAAGAACAAAAATTGATGATAAATTTAATGTTAAAATAATTAGCACAGTTCGTGGAGTAGGATACGTAATAAAAGATGAATAGAAAGAAAAAAACAAAAAATGTTACATCTATTGCAATAAAACTTAATTCACTACAAGTAAGAGATTTATTTTTTAAATTTCTTATAATTGATGTAATTTTATTGAGTATTTTAATAGGATTATGGTGTATTGATGCTGAAAAAAACTTTTATGGGGAATTAGTACAAAATGCACAAAGATCAATTAATTTTTACCCAATAGAAACATCAAATTATACAGTAATATGGGATAATGGAAAGATAATGATTAAAGATGCTAGTGCGTTTTTATATAATTTAAGAAGAATAGGTATAGTAATAGGAATTATAGAACTAATATTTTTATTAGAAGAAATAATATTCGGTACAGCAAAGGTTAGAAAAACTTTAAAACCACTTAATGAAATAGCAGAAACTGCGGAAAGACTTAGCAATATGGTATTTGATGAAGAAAAGTTCCACACTTTAGAAGATGCTATATCAAAAATTAGTCCAGTAGCCTCCAATGAAAGGATTCATATTCAAGATAATGAATTTAAGGGGTTAGAGGATGCCATTAATAAATTATTAGATAGAATGAGAGACTCATATAGGCAGCAAGCAAGATTTGTATCAGATGCTTCACATGAACTTAGAACACCTATTTCAGTAATTCAAGGCTATGCAAATATGTTAGACCGTTGGGGAAAAAGTGATGAAAGTGTATTAGATGAATCTATTGCAGCAATAAAATCTGAATCTGAAAATATGAAAAATTTAGTTGAGCAGCTATTATTTTTAGCTAGAGGAATTAATGGAAAAACACAGCTTACTATTACAGAGTTTTCATTAAATAATATGATGAGTGAGGTTCTCGAAGAATCTAAAATGATAGATGACAAACATATATATAGCTATATTAATTCAGAAGAAATTAATGTTTATGGTGATATTGGACTTCTTAAACAAACTGCTAGAATATTGGTTGAAAATGCAGCAAAATATACAGAAGCTGGGGAAGATATAATACTTAGAATAGGAAAAAATGATAAAAATGAGGTTTATTTTTCTGTACAAGATAATGGAATAGGAATGGATGCGGAAGATGTACCACATATATTTGAACGCTTTTTTAGAGCTGATACAGCCAGAGTTAGAAAAAATGGAGGTACAGGGCTTGGTCTTTCTATAGCAAAATGGATTATTGATAATCATAAAGGCTATTTTAGTGTACTAAGTAGAAAAGGAATAGGAACAAGAATAACAGTTTATTTACCAGAAAATTAATATATGAAATTATAGAATATTAACAAAAGAGAGAGTATGATATGGGAAAAATATATATATCACAGCTTTTTCCAGAAGATAAAGTTAGTGAAATACTAAAAGATTATGATATTGGCATTGAAATAATTGAATTTGGAATAGGATATACTTTAGATAAGGATGACAATGGTATATCAGAATATTGTGAAAAGATGGGTGATTTAATAAAAAATAAATCATTATCCATACATGGACCATTTTTAGATTTAAATACAGCAAGTTTTGATAATATGATTAAAAAAGCCACATTAACTAGATATAATCAAGCATATTTTGTAGCAAAAAAATTAGGCGCAGATAGAATAGTTTTTCATTCGTGTTATTATGAAGATATATATTTTAAAGATGTATATATAAACAACTCTTTAGACTTTTGGAGAGAGTTTTTAAGTGATAAGGATGAAAGTATAAAGATACATATTGAAAATATATATGAGAAAGATTTATTAGTTTTAAAAGAGCTTGTTGATAAAGTTAATAGTAATATTTTTTCTATATGTTTAGATATAGGTCATGCTAATTGCTACTCTAATGAATCATTAGAAGAGATAATTAAATCATTAAATAATAGAATAGGACATTTACATTTAAGTAATAATGATGGTAAAAGGGATAGTCATTGTGGATTTAACAATGGAAATGTTGATATTTTAATGACTTTAGATTTAATAGATAAATATTGTAATGATCCATCAATGACAATTGAAGTAAATAACTTTAATGAAGCAGTAGAATCACTTTCAATTATGATGAATAGAAACAGTAAGTAACTGTAATTTATATATAATACTATGAAAAGTGATAGTATCAAATAAAAAAAGTAATGACTTGTATATAAAATATATAGGTTATTCTATGGGTTTATCCAGTTATAAGATGAAAGTTAACACAATACAATAAATACTAAGAATAAAAGGAGGATATTATGAGAGAAATAAAACATGAATTATTTGAAGAAAATGCTTTTAATATGATAGGAAAGGATTGGCTTTTATTTACGGCTGAAAAAGATGGAAAAGCTAACACTATGACAGCATCATGGGGTGGCTTAGGAATTATGTGGAATAAAAAGGTAGCATATATATTTATTAGGCCACAAAGATATACAAAAGAGTTTGTAGATTCAGCAGAGAAGCTTTCAATTTCTGTCTTGCCAAATACCTATAGAAAAGAGTTAGGGTATTTAGGTACAGTATCAGGAAGAGATGAAGATAAGATTTCTAAAGCTAATTTAACATTAAAACATTATGATGATGTACCTTATTTTGAAGAAGCTAGGTTAACTTTAATTTGCAGAAAACTTTATGCTCAAGAATTAAAAGAAGAGTGTTTTATAGAAAAAGGTATTAGTGAACAATGGTATCCAGAAAAAGATTATCATACTATGTATGTAGTGGAAATAGAAAAAATATTAGAAAATGAAGTAGATAAAAAATAATAAATATAAATTCGAATAAATCATTATTTAAACTTATGAAGAAGTGCTTATGCCAACAATAAATTATTGGAATGTTAATAATGTGACAACTCCAAGTGAGGTATTTGAAGATGAAGAAAGTATGTAAATAATATACAAAAATAGTTAGTGATTAAAATATTACTAACTATTTTTTCATATTCTTCAGTAACTCCTGTATATTTCCTTATTAACTATAGGGGATGTATTTTCATATTATTGACAAAAATAATGTATAAGAATATACTTACTATTAGTAATTACTTTTGGTAAGTACAAGAATAAAGGAATAAAAGTTTATATGGAGAAACATGCAGATTTTTCAAAGGGAAAGTTATTTCCACTAATTTTAAAGTTTTCAATACCAGCATCAATATCATTATTAATAACTGCTATTTATAATATAGTTGATAGAATATTTGTTGGGAATTTTGTTGGTAATACAGCATTGGCAGCATTATCAATATGTTTTCCACTTTCATTTATAATGATAGCATTTGGTTTAATGTGTAGTGCGGGTGGATCAACATTATTTACACTATTTAGAGGAAAAAATGATGAAGTAAGTGCTAATTTATCTTTTGGGAATGCATTTACTATGACTGTGATTTTTGAAGTTTTATTAACTTTGGTATTATTATTTTTTTCAAATACATTTTTAAAGATATTTGGAGTAACCGAAACGACTTATGATTTATCATTGAAATACTATTTAATAGTATCATTTGGATGTGTTTTTCAAGGTTTAACATTAGTACTTTGTGATTTTGTGAGAGTTTCAGGCAATCCTATTTTAGGTATGGCTGTAACAGGTATTGGAGCGATTACTAATATAATACTAGATGCTATTTTTGTAGTTGCTTTAGGATGGGGAGTTGAAGGTGCTGCTTTAGCAACGGTTATAGGACAAGTAGTATCAATGGTTTTTGGATTATATCTTGTATTTACAAATAGAACTCTTGTTAAAGTTAATAAAAATATATTTAAAATCAATAAAGGTATTTCTAATAGAGTGTTATCTTGTGGATTTGCATTTTGGATAGCTCAAATTGCAATGGGCTTTATAGCTTTAGTGTATAATAGTCAACTTGGAAAGTATGGTGGTGATATAGCTATAAGTGTATATGCAGTAATTTCAAGTATAATGACATTTGTAATTATGCCTGCTAGTGGAATAAGCCAAGGAATTCAACCTATAATAGGATTTAATTATAGTGCTGGTTATGGTAATAGAGTTAAAGAAACATTTATTAAAGCTTCTTTATTATCAGTTGGAGTTACAACTGTAATTTGGGTAATAGTTGAGAGCATGCCTGCTTTAATAATAAATACTTTTGGTGGAGGAAGTGAACTTTTAGATATTGGAGTTATAGCATTAAGGTTGAATTTCATTATTACACCTGTTCTTGGATTTGTTATGTTAGCTACTACTTTCTTTCAATCTATTGGAAAGCCTACAGCTTCAAGTATTATTACACTAATAAGACAAGTAGTTGCTTTAATACCATTTATATTTATATTACCTAGATTATTTGATATAAATGGAATATTTGTTGCTCAACCAATAAGTGATTTTATTGCTTTAATTTTATCTATTATTTTAATAAAAGTTGAATTTAGTAATTTATCTATAAATGTTTCTAATAGTGAATTAAAAGAGGCTTAGAGAATTTAAATAATAGTTTATAAAGAAAATTTTATACTTTTGAATTGTTTAAAAAGTTTGTTTTAAGAAATTTAAAGTTGGACACTTACTTATAGTAAGTTTTACTGTATAATTAGTATAAAAGGATTTTTGATAGTTAAGATATAAGGAGATATTTATATGAATATAGATAAATTTAAAGAATTAATTGATTCCTGCTTTGTTGCAAAAAAAATAACTGAAACTATGGAAGAGCTTCCAAAGGGTTTTAAGCCGAGGCATATACATGTAATAGATTCTATATATCAATTATCAAAGGAAAAGTCAGATGTTAGAATAAGTGATGTAAGCAGTAAATTAAACGTTACAACTCCAAGTATAACTAAATTAATAAATGAATTAGAGGAAAAAGCTGTTGTAGAAAAGTATACAATTAGTGATGATAAGAGAGTTATATTAGTTAAGTTAACAGAACTTGGAATGAAATATCATCAATATTATGTTACTGATTATCATACTTTATGGGCAGATAAGCTAGAGGATATAAGTGATGAAGATGCAGATAAAGTTGTATATATAATAAATAGAATAATGGATACTATACCTAAGATGAGATAACATGGATAGTATATTAGAAAGAGAAAGCTTTATGCATAAAAATTATAAATTCATAATAGCTTTCTATTTTTTTGATTATACTAAGCCTTAATTGTGAAATTAATAGAGTAGAAAGACATTAAATAAGATGTGTCAATAAAAATTAAGTTAATGAAAAATACATGAAATAAATATATCAATAGAAAAATCAATAATTAAAGAAGCATATGTCATGGAAAATTATATAAGATAAATTATTTCCATGACATATAATATATACTATGTAATTAAATTTTAAGTTTTCTAAAAGCTAAAGGGGTCTTCCCATGAGTCTTTTTGAACATTTTAATGAAATTGCCACTATAATTATATCCAAGCTGTTTAGATATTTCATCAATACCTAACTCTGTTGTAGATAATAGATTTTCTGCTAGTGTCATTCTAATTGAATTAGTATACTGACTAATAGACATATGATATTTTGCTGAAAAACCTGCTTTTAATTTTTGCTCATTTAAAAATACCATTTTACTTAAGGCTTTAATAGTAGGTGGATTGCATGCTTCTTTTGTTAATATATCATGAGCTTTTTGTATTGCGTGTGCATCAGATGCAGTTAATGTAATATATCTATTTTTGCCTATTTTGATTTCACCATAATTTAATTGATTAGTAAAAACATTTTCAGGTGAAGAATTCAATTCATTAGAAAGTAAGGCAATAGATTCTAAAATTTTACTTTCTAAATATAAGGAAGTAAGCTTATCAACTTCAGACATACTTCGTAATCCTTGAATAATTTTAGATATTTCTAGAGGAAGATATCTATAAGTATAATTACTAATAAAGTTATTAAAATCTATAGTGTTAGGAAAGTTTGGTTTAATTATTTCATCAAAGTACCGTTTATGAATAGTTATTTCCGCACCATGAAAATGTTGACCTTTTTTCCAAAATTGTTTTCCTTGAATTGTCTTTTCTACTACAAAAAATGAAGATGGACTAAAAGAAGAAATGGGATTATCTTCAATTTCAAAAGATGTTTCACCGGTATAGACAGTACCAAATCTCATTATTTCTTCTGAGTGTTCAAAAGATATAGAAAAGTCTGTAGGTATAGTGTAATCTCCTATTCCAAAATCATAATATCCTTCTCTCGTATACTTAATGAAATATCCTAATTCAGGTTTAACTTCATTTTTATATACAGTATAATTTGGAGTTTTATATGGTTTAAAAGTCATTTTATTTAATACTGCATTTTGAAAATCTTTTGTTGTTCTAGCAATCATAATATCCCTCAATGTTCATAACTATCAAATTTAAATAAATATATTATAATTATAAATATTTATAAGAAAAAATAAACATTTATATTATGAATATTTATATTATAATTAAATTTAAGTAAAAGGAAATTCAAAAAGTTAAGGTAACAGGAGCATCTAAATAATAGATGCTCCTTTTTTATCAAAATAAGAAATTATTTATAAAAGGTGTGGGTATAATAATTTTAATTAGAATATTAGGATTAAATTATTGTTATAGATGATAAAATTATTAAATTAGTTGCAACAGTTGAAATGAGAATGACTCTCATATACAATTAACTCAAGTCAAACGAGAAAAAGAAAAGTTAATTAATAAATAAATTTATGGAGGTACATAATGAAGAATAAAGTGTTAAAAACAATAGTGGCAGCTTGTATGACAGCTATGATGTTTGTTGGATGTGCTAGCAATGGTACAACAAATGAGGATAAAACTGCTGAAAATACTGTAACAGTTACAGATGTAAGAGGAGAAGTTGAAATACCTGCAGAGCCTCAAAGAATAGTAGATTTAAGTGGAAATAGTGATATTTTGTCAATTTTAGGATATGACGTTGTAGGGACTGCAAATAGTGATGCTTATGACTATACTAAATTCCCTTCATATTTAGAAGAAACATTAAAAGGTGCAGAGATTTTAGGATATAGCATGCAAGATACTATGGATGTAGAAGCTGTTATGAACTTAAATCCAGATTTAATAGTTATATCAACAGTTCAAGAAAAAATGTATGATGCATTAAGTGAAATTGCTCCAACAGTTATGATTCAATTAGAAGCTTTAAACTGGAAAGATGACGTTAGAGCTTTAGGAAAAGTATTTGATAAAGAAGATGTTGCTAATGAATGGATAGCTAATTATGAAGCTAAAGCGAAAGAAGCTGGAGATAAAATCAAAGCTGAATACGGTGAAGATACAACATATCTTTCATTCTTAGCAAGTGGTGGACAATTCTTTATTTTTGATGGTGCAGGATTTGGTGATGTATTATATAACGATATGGGATTAGCTAAGCCAGAAGGAATGCCGGAACAAACTGATATTAGTTTACCAGTTGTAACTTATGAAGGATTAGCAGCAATTAAAGCAGATTATATATTTGCAATAGCAACAGATGAAGATTTAGCTCAATTAGAAGCAAATAGTATTTGGAATAACTTGCCTGCAGTTAAAGAGGGTAATGTAGTAATATTAGAATCATCACCATACTTTAACCAAGGATATAGCCCAATCGGAAGAGAAATATTAGTAGATGAAATAGGTGAAATGTTAAATGAAACAAAGTAATAAACGTACAATAATATTTATAATTTGTAGTTTGTTACTCTTAGCAGGAGGATTGACTTTAGCCATTAGGCTAGGGTCAGTCCATATTACATTTTCGGATATTTGGGATAGTATTTTTAACTATAGTGAAACTTTAGAACTTATGTTAGTTAGAGATGTACGTATTCCAAGAGCTCTTGCTGTATTATTTACAGGTGGAGTATTAGGAGTAACAGGTGCAATGATTCAAGGTGTTACTAGAAATCCAATAGCTGAACCATCTATATTAGGTATAAGCCAAGGAGCAACTTTAGTAATAGCTATTTTTTATGCAGCAGGAATAGGAATAACTACTAAAAATGTAATGATAGCTACTTTTATAGGAGCATTAATAACTGGAATAATAGTTTTAGGATTTATATCAAAAAAAGCAAATAATAACTCAATTGCAAAGATACTTTTAGCAGGAACAGCTATGAGTACATTTTTTATTTCTTTAACTACGGTAATTGGCCTTTTATCAAATCAGTCTCAAATGATAGGATTCTGGGTGTCTGGAGGTTTTAGAAATGCAAGTTGGGCAGATTTTAAATTAATCTTTATAGTAGGAATTGTAGGACTTATTATAGCAATATTTTTATCACCAAAGATAAATATATTAAATTTAGGTGATGATGTTGCAATTGGACTTGGAGAAAATCCAGAAAAAATAAGATTTATTACTCTTATGGTTATGATACCAATGTGTGCAGCAGCAGTTGCAGTTGGTAAAAATATAGCTTTTGTAGGGCTTATAGTGCCTCAAATAGTTAGAAAATTATTAGGAGAAGATTATAGAAGAAATATTCCATGTTCATTTTTACTTGGAGCAGTTCTTTTAACATTTGCAGATATTGCAGCAAGGATGATATTTAATCCTTATGAAACACCAATTGGAGTGTTTACGGCATTAATAGGAATACCATTCTTTATATCAGTAGCTAGAAAGGAGAGAGGATAATGAATAAGAAAAAATTTAAACTAGTTATAGCAGTTTTAATTATTTTATTAGTAGTCTCTTTTATGGTTACATTATGTTGGGGTACATATAAAGTTTCACCTTTAGAAGTTATTAATACTCTTTTGGGAAATGGGACTAAACTTCAAAATACAGCAATATTAACTATTAGACTTCCAAGAATGTTAGTTGGTATCTTTGTGGCAATTGCATTATCAACAGCAGGAGCAATTCTTCAAACTGTAACTAAAAATGATTTAGCAGATACAGGAATAATAGGTATAAATGCTGGGGCAGCTGTAGCAGCAGTATTATTTATTACATATTCAACTGGAGCATACTATAGTGAACTAGGGCAATTATCAATATTTGTATTACCTGCCATGGCTATAATAGGGGCTGCAGTTACGGCATTTATAATATATATGATGTCTAGTAGAAAAGGAATAAAGCCTAAAAGACTTTTGTTAATTGGAATTGGATTAAATGCAGGACTTAATGCATTTATAACATTCTTTACCTTTAGAGGTGGTGTTGGAGACTACAATAGAGTATTAGTTTGGACATCAGGAAGTCTTTGGGGATCAGGATGGAGCTATGCAAAGGTAATAATTCCAATAGTAGCAGTAATGTTTATGGTAGTTTTATTAAATCATAAAAAACTAGATGTTTTAAATCTTTCAGATGAGTTAGCAATATCATTAGGCTTAAATTTAGAAAAGGAAAGAAAAAAGTTCTTAACTTTTGCAGTTATTTTAGCGGGAACAGCAACAGCTTTTGCAGGTAATATAGGATTTTTAGGACTTATATCTCCTCATATTGCAAGAAAGTTAGTTGGTCCTTATCACAAGAAATTTATTACAGTTTCAGCAATGATAAGTATTATTATAGTTATTCTTGCAGATGCAGTTTCAAGAAACTTATTCTCTCCAATTGAGATTCCAGTAGGAATAACAGTATCAATATTTGGAGTACCATATTTTATTTATTTAATGATGAAGGAGAAATAATTATGGAAGCTATTAGTGTAAAGAACTTAAGTGTGGCATATGAAAATAATACTATAATTGAAGATATGAGTTTATCTATACCAAAAGGGAAAATAAGCATAATAATTGGAGCAAATGGATGTGGTAAATCAACTTTACTTAAAACTATAGCGAGAATTAATAAGCCTAAAAGCGGTGATATCTTCATTAATAATAAAAATATAAAAAAAGTAAAAGAAAAAAATATAGCAAAAGAAGTTGCATTTTTACCACAAGGACCAGTTTGTCCAGATGGGCTTACAGTAAGAGAACTTGTTGCTTTTGGTAGATTTCCTCATCAAAAAATGATTGGTGGTCTTACTAGTCATGATAAGGAACTTATTGATTGGGCAATAGAAGAAACAGGACTTAGTGAATTTGCTGATAGAGGAGTTGAAAACTTATCAGGTGGGCAAAGACAAAGAGCTTGGATTGCTATGACATTAGCTCAAGAAACTGAAATAATAATGCTTGATGAACCAACAACTTATTTAGATATGTCTTACCAATTAGAAGTGTTAGAGGTACTTCAAAAGCTTAATAAAGAAAAAAATATTACAGTAGTTATAGTTCTTCATGAACTTAACAATGCTTGTAGATTTGCAGATAATATTATTGGGCTTAAAAAGGGAAAGATTATTTGTCAAGGAAGACCATTGGATGTAATTAATAAAGAAAATTTAAATACTATATATGGAATAGATGCGAACCTTACAATAAGTGAAGATGGACAATATCCAATATGTATGGAATATGACTTATTTAGGGGGACAGATGAAAAATAAAAACTTTATAATAATAGTTATAGGACAGATTATTTCTCTTTTTGGAAATGCAATTCAAAGATTTAGTATGTCTCTATATTTATTAGAATTTACAGGGAGTACTGCTACCTTTGCTAACATATTAGCAATATCAACAATACCGTATATTTTATTTGCACCAATTGCAGGTAGACTTTCTGATAATATAAATAGAAAAAAAATAATGGTTTATTTAGATTTATTTTGTTCACTACTAATTGGAGCATATGCTTTTGTGTTACTTAAAGGAAATGATAGTGCATTAATAGTTGGAACTGTTATGTTTATATTGTCTATATGTGCTACATTATATGGACCAGCAGTAACATCCTCAATTCCACAAATAGTAAGTGAGGATAAGCTTACTTCTGCAAATGGAATAATAAATCAAGTAGGATCAATTGTTAATTTTGTAGGTCCCATACTGGCAGGTCTTCTTTATGGAATATTAGGAATAAAAATAATAGTAATAATAAATGCAGTAAGCTTTTTAATTTCTGCAATAATGGAAATGTTCTTAGATATTCCTGATGTAGTGAAAAGTAAGGATATTAACAATAATGAAATAGCTATTGATAATGAAAAAGAAAAATTACTGTCAATAAGCTTTATTAAAAAATCATTTTTAGATATGAAAGATAGCTTTATTTATTTAAAAAGGGAAAAGAAAGTTGTGCTTGGAATTATAGCTTCTTATGCATTTTGTAATATTTTCTTAGTACCAATATTATCAATAGTTGCACCATACTTTATAAATATATTTTTAGGACTTTCATCAGAGATTTATGGAATAGTAGAAGGTATATGTGTTTTAGGAATGATATTAGGCGGATTTGTGATAAGTATAAAACCTAATATGTTTTCAATGAAAAAAGTTCATTATACATATTTTCCTATGATAGCAGGAGTTATCTTAATGTCTACGCTAGGGTTTATAAAGTTAAATAATTATGCGTTAGCAGGGCTTTTTGCCTTTGGAGGTTTAGCAATAATGCTATCTTTAGCATTATCGAATATATTAACATTAACATTCATACAAAAACAAGTACCAAGTGAAATGTTAGGTCGTGTATCAGCATTTTCAACAGCAGTAGCAACTGTAAGTGTGGCACCAGGTCAATTGTTGTTTGGACAGGTTATTGATATGGGAATACCAATCGGAATAATACTTATAGTAACTGCTATATTTAATATTGGACTTATGTTATTTATTAAGTGGAATGTAAGAGAAATACAAAATGGTTAATAGTTTAACATTTTATTGAAATTATTTTAAAACCATGTGGGTATATGCCTACATGGTTTTTTTATAAAAAACTTACTATATATTTATATAAAAAAACAATAAATTTTGGTAAACTTGTGTAAACTAATGATTATACATGAATTTGAAAGGTGGAAATAATATGAATAATAAAATATGGGATTATATATCAACAATATTAATAATTATAAATGGTGTTATTTGTACTATCTATCATCAAGAAATATATGTATGGTTGCCTAGTATATGTGCGATAGTGCTTTTAATAAAGGGAACAATAAAGATGGTTGAAGGCATTAAGGAAAAGGATTATGCAAGTTTAGAGAAGAAAAAATTAGAGAGATCAATTGTAATAATAGCAGTTGCTATTGCTATGTTACTTCAACTAGATAATGCTTTAGTTGTAGTTTGTATATTTTGGGGGTTATCTGGTTTAAATAAATCAGCAAATTATTTAAATGAAGCATTATATTATTTTTATAAAGGGAAAAATGGATTTTTATCATTAATAAAAGCAATAATAGAATTCACATTATCAATTTTATTAATTTTTGATCCATTAGGAAAGGTTACAGAGCATATATTAATATTAGGATTTGAACTTATTTTTGAAGGAATATTTGAATTAATAAGTATTCATAATGGAAAAGAAGAGCTTATAGATTAGATTATTAAATAAAAGATATTTTTGAGTGAGTTATATCAGCTTGAAAATATCTTTTTTGTTTAAATAAGAAATGATATTTAAGAATTTAAAAAGAATAAAATAAATTTTTCAAAACTATTGCAAAACGTTTACATAAGGTGTATTATAAAGTTAACCGATTTAGTAAACCGATTCAGTAGGTAAATAGAGTTATAAATATAGAGGTGATGAATTTATGAATAAGGTATGTGTACTTGGAAGTATGAATATGGACTTAGTTGTAAAGGTTAATGATATACCAAGAGTAGGAGAAACTATTCTATCAAAATCATTTGAAAAGATAGCTGGAGGAAAAGGTGCAAATCAAGCAGTTGCAGCTAAAAGATGTGGTGCAGAAGTAGCCATGATAGCTAAAATAGGAAAAGATGAAAATGGACAAATTCTTAAAGATAAATTAATAGAAGATAATATAGATGTAAAATATGTTTTTGAGGATAAAAGAGAAGCAACGGGAATGGCAATTATTATGGTTAATGAAAATGGCAATAATTCAATAATAGTTGTAGCAGGTTCAAATATGACAATAGATGAATATGAAATTGAAGCTTCAGTAGAAAAGATTAAAGAATATGATATATTGATATCTCAATTTGAAACATCTGAAGAAATGACTTTAAAAGCATTTTTAAAAGCAAAGGAGCTTGGAAAGATAACAATATTAAATCCAGCTCCTGCAAAGAAAATAAATGAAGAACTTTTGAAAGTAACAGATATTATAGTGCCAAATGAAACAGAGGCAGAGGTATTAACAGGAATAAAAGTTGAAACTTTAGAAGATGCAAATAAAGCTGGACAAGCATTTTTGGAAAAGGGAGTTAACTTTGTAATAATAACTTTAGGTTCTAAAGGAGCAGCTGTAATAGGAAAAGATTTTTGTGAATTAGTACCAGCATATAAGGTTAATGCAATAGATACAACAGCAGCTGGTGATAGCTTTATTGGGGGGTTAAGCTCTAAGTTAGATTTTAAAAATATAAATAAAGAAAGTTTAATAAAGGCTGTAAACTTTGGAAATAAAGTATCATCAATATCAGTTCAAAGAAAAGGTGCACAGCCATCAATTCCATATTTAAAGGAAATAGAAGAGATTTATGCGGAGGATTAGTTATGAGAAAGACATCATTATTAAATAGTAATTTAAGTACAGTAATTTCAAAGATGGGACATACAGATAAGTTAGCTATAGGAGATTGTGGATTACCTATACCAAATGAAACTGAAAGAATAGATTTAGCCTTAATTGCAGGAGTACCAACATTTTTAGAAACACTGAAAGTAACCTTAATGGAATTAGAAATTGAAGAAGTACTTATAGCAAATGAAACTAAAGAGATAAATCCAGAAACATTTGAGGAAATAAAAAAACTTATAGGTGATGTAAAAATAACATTTATATCTCATGAAGAATTAAAGAATAATTTAAAGGAATGTAAAGCTGTAGTTAGAACTGGTGAACAAACACCATATGCAAATATAATTTTAAAATCAGGAGTTGTATTTTAGTTATTAGGTAAAGGGAGGTATTTAGAATGAGTAAAAAAATACCAATGTTAAAAATGGAGGGAGTATCTAAAATATTCCCAGGTGTTAAAGCGTTAGATAATGTTCATATTGAAGCTTACGGTGGTGAAGTTACAGCACTAATGGGTGAAAATGGAGCAGGTAAATCAACATTAATGAAAATATTAAGTGGGGTTTACCAAAAAGATGAGGGGAAGATATTTATTGATGGTGAAGAAGCTAAAATAAAGGGGATAAAATCAGCAGAGGAGTATGGTGTAACAATAATACATCAAGAAATGAGTGTTATTAATAATTTAACAGTGGCTGAAAATATATTTTTAGGAAATGAAAAGTTTAATAAATTTACTGGAAAGATTAATAAGAAATTATTAGTTGAGAGAAGCAAGCTTTTTCTAGAACAAATAGGATGTAATATAGATCCAAATAGGCTAGTAGGTAGCATTAATGTTGGTGAAAAACAAATGATTGAAATAGCAAAAGCTTTAACTAAAAATGCAAGGGTAATAATAATGGATGAGCCTACTACTGCATTAACAGAAGTAGAAACAAAAAATTTATTTAAAGTTATAGATAATTTAAAGAGAAAGGGTATAGCAATTATTTATATATCCCACAGAATGGAAGAAATATTTGCAATATGTGATAGAGTAGAAGTTTTAAGGGATGGTAAGTATGCAGGAAATGCATTAATTAAGGATATTGATAATGATAAGTTAATTGCAATGATGGTTGGAAGAACTATAGAAGATCAATTTCCATATAGAGAAACTAAAAAGGGAAGTAAAATACTGGAGGTTTCAAATTTAACTTCAAAAGCTGGAGTTAATAATGCGAACTTTAATGTAAAAGAAGGAGAAATATTAGGGGTTGCAGGTCTTATGGGTTCAGGAAGAACAGAACTTGCAAAAACTATATTTGGAGAATACAAAAAGGATTCAGGAACGATTAAATTAAATGGTAAAGAAGTAAATATTAAGAGTGTTCAGGAAGCCATAGATTATGGAATTTGTTATTTATCAGAAGATAGAAAAAAGGAAGGCTGCGTTCTTAGTTTATCAGTGGCAGAAAATATGATACTGTCAAACCTTAAAAAGTACGAGAACTCTTTTAAAGTAATAAATAAGAATAAGGCAAAAGAAGATGTAGATTATTACATAAAAAAAATGAAGATTAAGACTCCAAATAGAGATCAATTAATAAAAAACCTTAGCGGAGGAAATCAACAAAAAGTAATTTTAGCAAAATGGTTAATGTTATCACCAGAAGTTCTTATAATAGATGAGCCAACTAGGGGGATAGATGTAGGTGCTAAAAAAGAAATATATGAATTATTAAATGAACTTAAAGCTCAAGGTAAAGCGATAATAATGATATCATCAGATTTACCAGAGGTTTTAGGAATTAGTGATAGAATTATGGTAATGAGTGAAGGGAAAATATCTGGCGAGCTAAGTAGAAGTGAAGCATCACAAGAAAGTATTATGAAATTAGCAGTTGGAATGAATTAATGGTTAGGGAGGAATTTAATATGAACGGTAAATTTAAAGAAAACTTAGATAAATACAAATCTCTTATAGGGTTAGTAATATTATGTGCAGTAATAACTTTTGTATCACCAGCTTTTATGACTTTATCAAATATAACCAATGTTTTTACTCAAGTTTCTACTAATGCAATAATTGCTGTAGGTATGACTTTTGTTATCTTAACAGGAGGAATAGATTTATCAGTAGGTTCAACAGTAGCTATAAGTGGAGCATTAGCAGCATCTATAATTAAATCAACGAACAATGTACTTTTAGCAGTTTTAGCAGCAGGAGCAGTTGGAATAGTAATAGGATTAATTAATGGGTTACTAATAGCAAAAGGAAAGTTACAAGCATTTATAGCAACACTTGCAACTATGACAATATTTAGGGGTGCAACATTAGTATTTACAAATGGAACTCCGATATCTAAATTACCAGAAAAGTTCGTAAACATAGGAAACGGAAAAATAGGATTTATGCCAATTCCAGTCATTATTACTGTAATCGTTTTAATAATAGCTATATATGTTTTATCACAAACAAGATTTGGTAGATATTTATATGCTTTAGGTGGAAATGAAGATTCAGCAAGATTATCAGGTATAAATACAACTAAAGTAAAGACACTTGTATATGTTATTTCAGGTTTTGCATCATCAATTGCAGGGGTTATCATAGCAAGTAGAATAGGTTCAGCTTCACCAAATGCAGGTACAGGCTTTGAATTAGATGCAATAGCAGCAGTTGTTATTGGAGGAACATCATTAGCTGGAGGAGAAGGTAGAATTACAGGAACTATAATTGGTGCACTTATTATAGGTGTATTAAATAATGGATTAAATTTAATGAATGTATCACCATTCTATCAATCAATAGTAAAAGGGTTAGTTATATTAATAGCTGTATTATTAGATAAGAAAAGCAGAAAAAAAGCATAATTACAAATAAGGGAGGATATACCATGAAAAGTTTAAAAAGAATATTGGCATTAGGGTTAGTAACTATTATGGCAATGGGTTCATTTATGGGATGCTCAAAAAATGAAGATAGTAAAAAGATAGGTATAGTATTATCAACTTTAAATAATCCCTTCTTTGTAACTATGAAAAATGGAGCAGAGGAGGAAGCTAAAAAATTAGGATATGAACTAATAGTATTAGATTCACAAGATGATCCTGTAAAAGAAAGATCAAATGTAGAAGATTTGATACAACTAGGTGTTGTAGCATTACTAATAAATCCAACAGATAGTGATGCTGTTGTTAAGGCTGTAGAAGTTGCAAATGAAAGTAATATTCCAGTAATAACTCTAGATAGACAAGCAAATGGTGGAGAAGTAACAAGTCATATAGCTTCCGACAATGTTAAAGGCGGAGCTATGGCAGCTGAATTTGCATTAGAACAATTAGGAGATTCAGAAAAGATAAATGTAGTTGAGCTGCAAGGTATTCCTGGAGCTTCAGCTACAAGAGATAGAGGAGCGGGTTTCCACAGCATTTTAGATTATAATTCAAATGTAAGTTTTGTATCTAGTCAAGCAGCTGATTTTGATAGACAAAAAGGACTTTCAGTTATGGAAAATGTAATACAAGGTAATAAGGATATACAGGTAGTATTTGCTCATAATGATGAAATGGCACTAGGAGCAGCAAAAGCTATTAAAGCTAGTAATATAAATGCAATTATTATAGGTTTTGATGGTGGAGATGATGCTTTAGATGCAATAGAAAAGGGAGAAATGACAGCAACAGTAGCTCAACAACCAGATCTAATTGGAGCATTAGGAGTTCAACTTGCAGAAAAAATATATAATGGTGAAAAGGTTGATAAGGAGATTGCAGCCGACTTAAAAATTGTAAGTCAATAAGTAAAAGTTAGGAGTGAAGAGGGAATGAATAAATTCAGCCATGCTGAATTTAAAAAATAGATTTTAGAAAATTATTAAGAGGTTTAAACATTAATTTTTCACTTTTATTTCTTTACTCTTAACCTTTCGCTAACTCTAGACCCTTACCTAAATAAATTGCTTCGCAATTTATTAAAATGGTGTAATATATAGCTTAGGGGAAATAAAGTTATTAAGCTTTATAGCCTACTAAAACTAAATTTATGATTTAGGGCATTAGTTTATGAGGTGTAGATTATGAGCAAAACAACACTATTAGATATTGCAAAAGAAGTAAATTTATCAAAAACAACAGTATCTATGGTATTAAATAAAAAAGATATAAATGTATCTGAAGAAACTAGAAATAAAATATTAGAGGCCGCAAAAAGATTGAATTATATACCCAATTCTTTGGCAAGAAGTCTTAGTACTAAGAAGACTTACACTATTGGTTTTATAATTCCAGATATAGAAAATCCATTCTTTTCAGAAATGGCAAAGGCTATTGAATCTGAAGCAGAAAAGTATGGATATAGTATGATTCTTTGTAACACTTTTAATAATGGAAGTAAGGAAGAGGAATATGTAAGGCTACTTATAAGCAAGCTTATAGATGGGGTAGTAATTGCATCAAGTGGGGAAAAAAATAATTCTACAGAATTATTAAAGAGTAATGAAATTCCCTTTGTTATATTAGATAGGCATATTGATGAGCAAGAAAATATTAATGGAGTATTTTGTGATAACAAAAGTGGAATAAAACTTGGAATAGAGTATTTAATTAAAAAAGGATATAAAAATATAGCTTTTGTTGGAGGAAATAATAAAGGAGTATTAGCTAATTCGAGATTAGAATATTTTTGTGAAACAGCGAAAGAGTATAAAATATTTGATGAAGAACTTATATTAGAAGAGGAATTTTCATTAGAAGGTGGAATAAGAGCAACAGAAAATTTAATAAAGAAAAATAAATTAATTGATGCAATATTCTACAGCAGTGATGTTATGGCAATTGGAGGCATGAAATGTTTGCTTAGAAAAGGGTACTCTATACCTAATGATATAGGAATACTAGGATATGATAATATAGGGATTTGTTCTTTTATTGAGCCTGAATTAACTACAATAGCTCAACCTATATACAAGATGGGAGAAGAATCTTGTAAGTTATTGATGAATGAAATAAATAAGAAAAATAAATCAAAACATATAATAAATTTGAGTCCGTATTTAGTAGAGAGAAAGACAATAAGATAGATTGGTTGGTGGATAAAATGAATAAGGAAATGTTAATTTCTAAATCAAAAGATATTAGAACAAATATTATAGAAATGTTATATGAATCAAAGTCTGGTCATCCAGGGGGATCATTATCTTGTGCAGATATACTTACATATCTTTATTATGAAAAGATGAATGTTGATGTAAATAATCCAAAAGATGAAAATAGAGATAGATTTGTATTAAGTAAGGGACATGCAGCTCCAGCACTTTATTCAGTACTGGCTGAAAAAGGATTTTTCGATAAAGAAGAATTAAAAAACTTAAGAAAACTTGGAGCAATGCTTCAAGGACATCCAGATGCTAAAAAGATACCAGGAGTTGATGTATCTACAGGATCATTAGGACAAGGTGTATCAAATGCTGTAGGTATGGCATTAGGGCTTAAGTATAAGAAAAGTACAGCGAAGGTATATACAGTTTTAGGTGATGGAGAACTACAGGAAGGATTAGTATGGGAAGCTACAATGGCAGCATCTCATTATAAACTAGATAATTTAGTAGTTATTATAGATAATAATGGATTACAAATTGATGGTAATAATGAGGATGTAATGGGAGTAAGTCCATTAGATGAAAAGTTTAAAAGCTTTGGATTTAATGTAGTTACTTGTAATGGTCATGATTTTGATGAAATACATGAAGCTATGAATATAACAGATAGAATAGAAGGAAAGCCAAGTATAATAATTGCGCAGACTATAAAAGGTAAGGGTGTTTCATTTATGGAAAATGAAGCAGGTTGGCATGGACAAGCACCTAATAAGGAACAAACTGAAAAAGCGTTAATTGATATAAATAATTAGGAGGATCTAAAGATGGGAAAAGCAACAAGAGAATCATATGGAATGGCACTAGTTGAATTAGGAAAAGAGAATAAAAATGTTGTAGTGTTAGATGCGGATCTTTCTAAATCAACAAAAACAGCAGATTTTAAGAAAGAGTTTAGTAATAGATTTTTTAATGTTGGAATAGCTGAACAAAACTTAATGGGAATGGCAGCAGGATTAGCTAATGTAGGATGTGTACCTTTTGCAAGTACATTTGCAGTTTTTGCAACTGGAAGAGCCTTTGAAATAATAAGAAATTCAATATGTTATCCTAAAGTTAATGTTAAAATAGCAGCAACTCATGCAGGTATAACAGTAGGTGAGGATGGTGGTTCACATCAATCTATTGAAGATATAGCTTTAATGAATTCGCTTCCTAATATGACTGTTATAGTGCCAGCAGATCATAGAGAAGCAATGCAAGCTACAAAGGCAGCTGCAGAAATATATGGTCCAGTCTATTTAAGATTTGGAAGATGCAATACTGAAGATATATTTGGTGATGATTATAACTTTGAAATAGGAAAAGGAACAGAACTTAGAGCTGGTAATGATGTAACAGTAATTGCAACTGGTATGATGGTTCAAAAGGCTATAGAAGCCTCAAAAGCTTTAGAGGCAGAAGGTATTAATGTAAGAGTTATTAATATGTCAACAATTAAGCCAATAGATAGAGAAATAATAATAAAGGCAGCAAAGGAAACTAAGGGAATAGTAACTGCAGAAGAACATTCTATAATTGGTGGGCTTGGTGCTATTGTTTCGCAAGTTGTATGTAGTGAGTATCCAACTAAAGTTAAAATGGTAGGTATTCAAGATACCTTTGGTGAATCTGGAACTCCTAATGAATTAATGAATAAGTATGGATTGACAGCTGAAAAAATTATTGAAGAAGTAAGAAGTATATTATGCTAGATAATTAATTTATTAAAAAGCAGATACAAGTCTATTAGCGTAGGATTGTATCTCTGGTAATGATAAATTAAGTGAAATCATAATTTATTTGAAGCCATGTGGGATATATGACTACATGGCTTTTTTTTGTGTGTGCCCAGCATGGGCAACAACTTGACGGTGAAAGTCCGTTGTGGGCTTGGTAGTGGGAACCACTAGC
>NZ_JAJKGM010000119.1:0-414 GCF_021412605.1 Clostridium celatum | reverse complement strand
ACTCTATCAACTAAACCTTGAAGTATTGATTTATCTACTTTTGAAGCTTCTTCTAACTCTTCAACTGCTTGTTGTAACTTACTTGCTACTTCATCTATTTCATCTTGCATTGCATTTTCATCTGCTAATACTCCGTTAGCTTCTCCAAGAATTGCTTCTACTTTAGCCCAGCTTTCTTCAGTATAGTTATCCTTATTTAATGCATTAGTTGCATCAACTAAGTTTTGAAGTGCTGACTTATCTCCTTCTTTGAATTCAAGCATTTGAATTGCTTTTGATAATCTATCAAAACTATCTTTAACTTGTACTTCTGTAGCATTAACATTTGCATATAATTCTTCAGCTTCTGCTAACGCGTCGTTAAATTCCTTAACTACTGCTGGTACTACACCTTCAAGTGCTCCACCATCTTTA
>NZ_JAJKGM010000118.1:0-427 GCF_021412605.1 Clostridium celatum | reverse complement strand
GATGCAGATAAATATTTTGTACAAGCTAAAGCTACAGATGGAAAAGTAAAAGTAGTAGTAGCTGGACTTGGAATAGCCTTAGAAAATGTTAAAGACATTGTTAAGTTAACATTCATAGCTAAGGCTAGTGGAGAAAATATAGCATTTGATTTAATAAATGGTAAAGTTGCAGATGGAGAAGGTGCTGAAGAAGCAACTAAGACATCAACTGTAACAACAAATATAAAAGAAGCTGTAAATAAATCTGAATTAACTTCAGTTATTGAAGACGCTAAAAATATAATTGAAAATGAATCAGATAAGTATACAGAAGCAACAATAAATGCATTAAAAGAAGCTGTTAAATTAGCAGAAGAAGTAGTAGCTAATGAAGGTGCAACACAAGATCAAGTAGATGTTGCTAAGACAGCAGTACAAAATGCAATTG
>NZ_JAJKGM010000117.1:0-440 GCF_021412605.1 Clostridium celatum | reverse complement strand
TTTATGTATTTAAGTGGAAATGATAAAGATTTTACGTTCAAACATGAAAAAATTCATGTTATAAGTTCTGATGATGTATTAATTTCTGATGAAATATATAACAGATTCTTTGAATTACAGGAACAAGGAAAACAGTTTATAGTTAAGAATAAACATGGTCAAAACTTTGAAGGAATATTTGAAGAGGTGGTGTAAGTGGCACAATTATTACAAGCTGTTATAGATACACAAAAAAATAATTATAAGAGTATAGGGCAAGTTAACGCTGGTGATACTTTAGAATTAGAATTAGAATTAAGGATGAATGGTAAGCCTATAATTTTTGATAGTATAGAAGCAGAATTATTAATAAAAAAATCTGATAATAATAGAATTAGGCAGACTAAAGATATTATTTATGAAGATGGAAAATTTAAAATTATAGTAGATGAGCAGGGAGT
>NZ_JAJKGM010000116.1:0-445 GCF_021412605.1 Clostridium celatum | reverse complement strand
CAATTTGAAATTATTGTTCATTAAATAAGGAGGAGAAAAATGAGAGAAATTAAATTTAGAGCATATGCAGTAGAAAGTTTAATTGATAGCCAATGGATTGAAAATGGATATGGAGTAACTAAAATTAAATATACTGATGGAACAAGCTCAGTTCATATATTAACATCATACGGAGATTATCAAGTTGTAGAAGAGTCTGTAGGTCAGTATACTGGTTTAAAAGATAGGAACAAAAGAGAGATTTATGAAGGTGATATAGTCCAATTTACAGATAATTATAATACTGATATTCCACCACATATTGGTGTAGTTAAATTTAATAACGCAAGCTTTTATATTACTGATGGTGCATATAGTTGTTATAGATGGATAGATATAAATGTTGAGATTATAGGTAATATATATGAAAATCCAGAGTTAATATAATGAACAATTCAAAAATATT
>NZ_JAJKGM010000115.1:0-467 GCF_021412605.1 Clostridium celatum | reverse complement strand
ATATAACTTCAAAACATATTGAGAAGTAAGCCAAGAAATATTCTTTGTGATATTAAATGCAAAACTTTGAAAAATTTTGACTGAATAGGTCAAGCTACAAAGGGCGCATGGTGAATGCCTTGGCATCAGGAGCCGATGAAGGACGTGATAAGCTGCGATAAGCTTCGGGTAGGCGCACATAGCCAGTGATCCGGAGATTTCCGAATGTGGGAACACACATGGGAAACCCCATGTACTGTACAGTGAATACATAGCTGTATGGAGGTAAACCTAGGGAACTGAAACATCTAAGTACCTAGAGGAAGAGAAAGAAAAATCGATTTCCTTAGTAGCGGCGAGCGAAAGGGAAAGAGCCCAAACCAAGGATTTATCCTTGGGGTTGCGGACAGAACATTAACGAGAAGTCATGATTAACCGAACATAACTGGAAAGTTAGACCGTAGGAGGTAATAGTCCTGTAGGTGAAA
>NZ_JAJKGM010000114.1:0-473 GCF_021412605.1 Clostridium celatum | reverse complement strand
ATAGTGATATATAGCTGAACTATCAGAAGTCAGCAGAGGTCATAGTAACTCCGCTAATCGCGATAGCGGACGAAGGACTGAACTTTAAGGAGGTTTTGAAATTTGAAAGTTTCGCAGAATAATCAAAGATTGCAGAAAACTAAATACTTAGGCTCTAATGCTAAAAATAGAGTGGAACTTGAAGATAAGCAAAGAGTGCATAGAAGATTCTCGGCAACTTCAAATAGAGAAACAAGTGAATTTGAATATGGCTCATTAGAAAGAATACTATCAAGAGAAAATTTACTTCTAGCAATGAAAAGAGTAATCTCAAATAAAGGTAGCCATGGAGTTGATGGAATGACAGTCTATGAACTTAGACAATTTCTTAAAGATAACTGGTTATCAATAAAAGAAAGTATTTTAAATAATGAGTATAAACCAATGCCTGTTAGAAGAGTTGAGATACCCAAACCTAATGGTGGAACTAGATT
>NZ_JAJKGM010000113.1:373-476 GCF_021412605.1 Clostridium celatum | reverse complement strand
TGGCTCCGCGAAGAGGACTCGAACCTCCAGCCTATCGGTTAACAGCCGAGTGCTCCACCATTGAGCTATCGCGGAATATTATTATATAAATTAAAATGGCTAC
>NZ_JAJKGM010000113.1:0-277 GCF_021412605.1 Clostridium celatum | reverse complement strand
CTCCGCGAAGAGGACTCGAACCTCCAACCTGTCGGTTAACAGCCGAATGCTCCACCATTGAGCTATCGCGGAATATTATTATATAATTTAAAATTAAATGGCTCCGCGAAGAGGACTCGAACCTCCAACCTGTCGGTTAACAGCCGAATGCTCCACCATTGAGCTATCGCGGAATATTAATTATACAATGAAATTTAAAATGGCTCCGCGAAGAGGACTCGAACCTCCAGCCTATCGGTTAACAGCCGAGTGCTCCACCATTGAGCTATCGCGGAAT
>NZ_JAJKGM010000112.1:0-617 GCF_021412605.1 Clostridium celatum | reverse complement strand
ATTCCAAATCTACCAACTAATCATACAAAAAAGAGTAGATAGATTTGTTTTTTACACAAATCTATCTACTCTCCCTCATAATAAGCCATTTCTTTTGTCATACCACTTAATTTAATTTCATTTTTAAAGTAATCTGTCCCCATACTAACATATTTATTAAGTAATATATTATATTCATTTTGCTTTTCTTCCCTTTTGTCTCCCACATAATTAATATTTATATATTCACCTGTAGGCGTTAATCCTTCACAAAAGTTATCTGGCATAATCAATGAAAATATATTGTTGCTAGAAGGAGATGTAGCTAAAGAATCCTGTAGAACTTCCTTCTTTCCAATTTTATAAGCTTTATCACCAATAGTAATCTGATCATTTTCCTCAAAGAACCTTTCAATAGTTGGAAGTAAATTATCAAAGTTTGAAGCAATATAAACTTTATCCTGATCTAGCTTCAAAGGTTCTTCTCCTAGTAGTTCTCTATTTTTATTAAAATCTGTTATTGATATTACTTGTGATTTTTCAAAGATAGGATTATAATTTATCGGTTTTGACCTTGATAGTATTTCTCTAATTTTATCTTTATATCTTTTTAATGATTGTTTAGATATAGTAGTGCA
>NZ_JAJKGM010000111.1:0-619 GCF_021412605.1 Clostridium celatum | reverse complement strand
TTTATATTTCTAGTTAATTTATGAACACTTCCATCATTTCCTACAACTTCTGCAGTTATTGTCTTTGTTCCATTTGCAATGTCGCTTATATCAACATTTACTTGGAATCCTGCATTACTTGCATTTGAGTATTTTGGATATGCATTTCCGATATCTGGTCTAGATAATCCTGTATTAGTTGTTGCTTTTAACTTACCGTCTACTAATACTCTGACTTCTTTTACTCCTGATCCTGCTAATGCCCATCCTCTTACTGTCATAGTCTTTGAAGTAACAGTTGCTCCATCTGCTGGCTCATCTATTCTTCCTACTGTTGCTAATGTATTTGATGCTATATTAACCTTTATATTTCTAGTTAATTTATGAACACTTCCATCATTTCCTACAACTTCTGCAGTTATTGTCTTTGTTCCATTTGCAATGTCACTTATATCAACATTTACTTGGAATCCTGCACTACTTGCATTTGAGTATTTTGGATATGCATTTCCGATATCTGGTCTAGATAATCCTGTATTAGTTGTTGCTTTTAACTTACCGTCTACTAATACTCTGACTTCTTTTACTCCTGATCCTGCTAATGCCCATCCTCTTACTGTCATAGTCTTTGAAGTAACAG
>NZ_JAJKGM010000110.1:0-674 GCF_021412605.1 Clostridium celatum | reverse complement strand
GTGGTCAAATAACTAAAATTAATATAATAGATGATACAGTAACTATAAAGGGGTTTGGAATAGGATTTTGGTTTAATAGCAGAATAACGGTTCCTCCAGCTGGAAAAAGTACATATTCTTTTAATAACTATGCTGAAGACATTCTTTATAATATAGCTTATGTTAATGCTATTAATGCAGAAGATCCTAAACGTAACTTTGAAAACCTATATATTAACTCTAGTAAAGGTAGAGGAAATAAAATAGCTTTTGAAAGTAGATATAAGGTTTTATCTGATGAATTAGAAACAATAGCTAAAACAAGTAAGTTGGGGTGGTGCATCTATTTTGATTATAGGAATAAAAGATTTGTATTTGAAACTTTAGCAGGGGTAGATAAAACGGTAAATCAACAAGATAATCCACCTGTAATATTTTCAAAAAGATACGATAATATAGTTGAAAGAGAATATACAAAAGATATTTCAGGGTGCAAGAATTGTGCAATTGTAGCTGGCCAAGGAGAAGGTGCTGCAAGAGAAATAGTAATTATAAATGATAGTTTAAGTGGATTAGATAGAAAAGAGTTATTTGTAGATGCTAGAGATATTGAAGATGATTCTAACTTAACGGATAGAGGTAAAAGTAAATTAGCTGAAAATACTATTACTGAAAGTTTTGAAGCTACTATAGAT
>NZ_JAJKGM010000010.1:0-91679 GCF_021412605.1 Clostridium celatum | reverse complement strand
TAAACTTATATAATTTTCAAAGAGCGAGCAATTCTATGAAAAATCAAGCTATTTTTTCATATCAGCTTAACAGATTCTATTAAATATAATTTTTATTATGTATTACCAAATCAAGATTTTAATTAAGATAATACTAGCACTCTTTTATTTTATAACGTATTTGCAGTTATTGTCAATTTATTACATTTTTATCATAATTACTTTTTTTGCAATAACAAAGTTGTCATTAAATATAATTTTCTTGGTTAAATTAACAATACCTAATAAGAATTGCTATATGAATTTTTATCTTTATATATTGAAATTAATAAAATCCTAATGTATAAAAAAAAATTTAAATACATTAGGATTTTTACCTATAAATTTAATATATTTTTGAATCTGATTCTATTATAAATTCTACTAAAACATCTTTTATTTCATTTATTAATTCAACATCAATAATTTCCATACTATCATTGGTAGTATGAACTACATCTGAAATTCCACATTGACCTATTATTAATGATGCGCTATCATACTTGCTAAATACTGCATGATCACTAGTTCCTACTATTCTTCCATCTTCATTCATTGCATATGGCACCATTTCATAATTAACATCATTTTTATCTAAAACATCAATAAAATCATTATATAATTCTTGTGATCGTTCAACATTATTTTCAACGGCCAAACCACCTTCATCTTTAATGCCAATACAATCAATATTTATGTTATACCATTTATCATAATTATCCTTAAATTCTTGAACAAATGCCATACTCCCTATTAGTCCTAACTCTTCTGCATTAAATGCTGCAAATATAATATCATGAGCTGGCTTTTTATTTTTATAGTATTTAGCCAAATCCTTTGCACTTTCAAGTAGTGTAGATACTCCAGATGCATTATCTACAGCACCTTGAAGCTTAGTATTTTGAGCATTATTTAATATTATATGGTCAAAATGAGCTGATATTACTACTGCATTTTTATTATCTTCACCCTTTATAACGCCTATTACATTCTTAACATCTGTATTATTAGGAACTCCTAGCTGATTTAACAACTCTCCTCTCATTCCTCTAACATCATGATAATAGTCACCATTGTTAAAAGGTTGTAATCCAATAGCTTCAAAGTAATTTTTTATAAATTTCATAGCCTTTATATTTTCTTCTGTTCCTACTTTTCTTGATAAATATGTATAACAAGTAAGTTGCTCCATAATTCCCTCAATATTTAATTCATATGCATTAGCGCCATCCTTAAAAGTTGTGGAATCTTCGTCTAAAGATTCTATCTCTTCACTTATTACTTCTTCAGCTACTAATTTATTTTCACTCTCTATATTACTATTCTTTCCTAATTTATCTTTATCATAAAACTTATATCCTGATAAAATTAAACTTAAAACTAATATACTTGATAAAATACTTATTATTTTATTTTTAATATTCATGCTTACCTCCTATTCTAAATTGCTTTTATACCATTAATTTACATTATAGATGTTTGATTATACTCCGTCTATATAATTTGAATTATTATCCAAACTACTATAATCTAACTATTTTTATATTATGTAATATAGTTAGAATTTATTTAATTATTGATTAAATAAAAAATGTGAGATTATTAAACCTCACATTTTTAAATATTTAAACTTATATCAAATTTTCTAATTCATATATTAATTAAATTATATTCAAGTCTTTTTACTCTTCAATCTTTATATTGTTTTCTCTTGCATAATAAAAAAGATATTGCTGAGCAAGTCCTGATAGTTCTCCAAATTTTTCTCTACCAAAAACTCTAATTTTATTTAAAGAAACATCAGGTGCTAAGTAAAAATGAATCATTGCTCTTTTTATCCAAACATCAACCGGAAATGCTGAATGTTTGCCCATTGAAAATAACATTATACAATCTGCAACTTTAGCTCCTACACCCATAAAGTTTTGAAGCGCCTTGTGGCATTCATCACTTGGTAATGATTTTATATAATCAAGATCAAACTGTCTTAATTCTTCTGTTAATTCTCCTTTTTGCTTTGCTTCAATAGCTGCATTTACATTTCCAATAGTATCAACTATATATTTACTTCTAAAAGATGCTCCTGTTTCTTTAATTTCATCTAATGTAGCTTTTTTTAATTGTTCAGGAGTTGGAAAAGCGTAATATATATTTCCCTTATACTCTAACTTATCTCCCCATTTTTCTGAAATCTTTTTAATAGTCTTCATTATTGATGGAATACTGTTTCTAGCAGATATTATAAAACTTATTAATATTTCAAAAGGATCTTGATTTAATATTCTGATTCCATAACCAAATTCCACACTCTTTCTTAGCAATTCATCTTTTGATAATTCTTCTTTAATTACTCCATAATCTCTATCTAAATCAAAATAAGATTTCCATATTTCATTAAAATCTTTCATGTTTGTGTTATATATTATAACTTTGTTTCCTTCTTGAACTACTTCTATTACTCTTCTAAACGCAACTATTATGTAATTTGTATCAGTTATTCTTTCCCATCTAAAGCATTGTCCACACTCAAGAATTTGTTTTATATTAAAGTCTTTTACATCCTCTATTATTATTGAATTTTGTTGTTCTACTACATTTGTGTAATTCATTTTTCACCTCTCCTATATAATAAAAGTATAGCTATAATATTATAACCATACTTTTACTATATATTATTATTTATTTGTGTATTCATTATACCTATTAATTATTTTTAATTAATAATTATTATCTTTAATTTTATATTAAACAATCATTCTTTTCAATATTATAATAAGTTATTAATAACTTTTATTAGATATATTTTTAGGTCTATAAAAACCAACAAATGCCGTTTCAATATCTTTATTCTTTAGATTTATTTTTATACTATTACTTATAGGATTTGCCTTAGATCCATAATAAGTTTTCCTAGGTTTGCAAACCTTTAATCCTTCTATACATTCAAATTCTATTCTATATCTTCCCGGAGCTAAATTATCAAATTCAAAATATCCATTAAAAAATTTATTCTTACCTGTTACTGTTAAATCAATAAGCTCATTTTTTTCATTATAGATTTTCATTATTATATTATTTATCCCACTATCAACATTTTCATAACTACAGTTCCTATTGTAATCCCAAAATACTACCCCTAATATTTTAAATAACTTTCTAAGACCTACAATAATATTTATTCCTTCCTTATTATTATAAATTCTATCAGATATAAGTGTTTTAGGACTAATATTTGAATACTCTCCCTTTTCTAATAAACCATATCCATTTGGAACCTTTATTCTTATATAATATTTATTTAATTCTATATCCTTAAACTCATAATATCCATTGGAATCTGTTAATTGTATTCTAAATGGTTTTTTTAAATTATCATAGGTATATAGTTCTACCTGTATATTTTCCAAATAAATATCTCCTTTATCTTTAACATTGTCATTATTAATATCCAAATATACAACTCCACTTATTGGATAACTTTCTTTTTCTATAGCCTTTTGTTTTTTATTTTGTCTACAATTACTATTGTTTTTTATACCTTTACTATTATTTTTTGTAGCTTTTTTTTTATTTTCATTTATATTTTTTTTATCTATATTATTTCTACTTACTTCTCCTATAATTGATGGTTCAAAAGATATTTTAGAATCAGAATCAGAAATGATATTACTTGAAAAATTTATTATTGCCATTTTTCCTCCTATTAAAAATTAAATATGATGTATATAATACTACTTTTTTTAATCTTTAATATAAATTATTATTTAATAAATATTAATAGTAATAGAGCAAATAGCTATAAACTATTTATCCTATTAATTTTTAAATTATTTCAACACAGTCTATACCTAAATATCCAGCTGTACCTTGATCTTTACCTGTAATAGTCATTCTGATAGTAAATTCTCCATCAGAAGGAATTTCAAATTGCCATAATCCCCATCTGTTTTGATACACATTAGTTTTTAAATCTATACTATCTATTAGAGTGTCTCCTGAATCAAAAAGCTCTACTTTTGCTATCTCAATTTGTCCTGGTACACTGATTTGTGCATACCCTTGAATCCTTTTTCCTTCACATGATTCAAAGCTTTGTTCAATATAAAGTTCATCATCAGAATTTGATTGTAAAAGTGCAAAATAGTCTCCACATTCTGCTGTAGGAATTCAACCTCCATTAGTTGTTACTGTAGCAGTTGCCTCTTCTGATTCACCTTCTACATTCCATCCATCAAAATTTTGTGTTTCAAAACTTCCATTTACTATTTCTTCACTTACACAATCATCCGGACATTGAGGACAAGCTGGAAACTCTATTTGGAATAACATTGAAACACAGCATATATAATGGCAAGGTATATCAAAATATGGAGTTGCTTCTCCATCATCTACTTTTTTTCTTAATTGAAGCGTATAATTTCCTGGTTCAAAAATATGACATCTTTCTACTTGATAATCTGTACCGTTATCACTAACAACCCAAAGTTCATAATCTTCTCCAATGCATAAGCTCATTAATTTTAGGCGAATTGGATCTTGTATCTCTAAAGTATCTTCAACAGATGGATTTTCATTAGCTTCATCATTTTCACATGTTATTTCACCATCATTTCCAAATACTAATACAAAACTAATATCATCACCTTTTCCGACTGTAGGATTTCCTTGATCATCATTAGGATTTTCAATATGAAAATATTTTTCACGCCATAACTTTACTTCTGCAAGAACAGGAATATTTATAATTATCTTGTTTCAAAAAAATAATATGTAAATATACTTTCAAATTATTCTCTTCTCAATAAATAAAAAAACCAGCAGGTCATATTTTAAATATTCCTACTGGCTTTATTATTAAGTTTAATTCATATCTCTATCTATATACTGTATATTTATCTTTATTTTTATATATTATATCATCCAAAGTTATTGCTGCCACTTCCATCATTTTAATACATCTATTTTCTGTATCCTTATAATGCATTTCTTTTAATGGAATACAATCAATTGCTCCTAATTTTTTATTAAATTCATTGATAAATTTAATTGTCATTTCTTTAACTTGAGGACTAGCATGTCCTCTATCTTTAGTAAACATAATACCAAGTACTGCAATACATCCTGTAATAGCTCCACAAACAGACCCTATTCCCATTCCACCACCAAATGCTGACATTGATTTTATAGCTACTTTAGGTAATCCTAAATCATATTCCTCATTTGCAGCAGTTAACATACACTCTGCACAATTTAAATCATACTTCTTATCATAATATTTTTTCATAGTTTCAACTAACACTTTATAAAAACACCTCTTATTAATTAAACTTTTGTTTTCACTTATTTACATTGTTACATAATTATTTATAACATCAAATACCTTCTTAAGTAACAAATCCATATTTTTCCCTTTTAAAAATTTCATTTCAACTTCTATTCCACCAGTTAAAAATAATTTTATTTCAGAATCCATATCAAAATGACCTGCTGTTTCTATTGCATAAGTAACTATTTTACTATATGGAACTGCATAATATTCCACCTTTTTACCAGTAATCCCTTGTTTATCGCATAACAATATTTTTTTATCAGTAAATAATGCTACATCTCTAACTGTTTTTACTGCAAATAATGGTTGTTCATATTGTCCAACAAATCCAATTAAGTGTTTTGGAATATCAGTTTCCCCATAAAAGTTAAAAATCTTTTTATTTCCTATTTGCTCCATGACTTTCCTCCTAAATTTATTTACATTACTTTTAAAACTTTTATTTTAATAATTTTTGAATTCAACTCTTTATAATAATATAATTCAATTATAGTATACTTTTGATATTTTTTTCTTGTACAACTGCAATAAATATATAGTTTTATAATAATTCTTATTACATTTCTTTTCTCTTTTATTTTATAGTAAAAATAAAAGAAGATAACCACCCGTCGATAGTTACCTTCCTCTATTAAAATAAAGCTCAAAAATTAAATTTTCTTTTCAAATATATTATTATTTCTCTTCAAATATTATTTTAAATTAATATAGTAAAAACTTTTTATTAATTCTTTTCTTTTTATAAACTTGTATTATTAACCTTGAAATACTTTAAAAAAATATTTCTTTCTTAATTTTATATACTTAAATAAATTAAGCGTTATAGTTATAGAATCCTCTTCCAGTCTTTCTACCTAACCATCCAGCTCTAACATATTTTCTTAATGTACTGCTAGCTCTGTATTTAGTATCACCAGTTTCATTATATAAAACATCCATTATTGCTAAACAAACATCTAATCCTATTAAATCTCCTAAAGCTAAAGGTCCCATTGGATGGTTTGCACCAAATTTCATAGCTGTATCTATGTCTTCAACTGATGCAATTCCTTCTTGAAGAATAAATGAAGCTTCATTAATCATTGGGATAAGTATTCTATTAACTACAAATCCTGGAGCTTCTGCAACTTCTACTGGTTCTTTTCCAATAGCTAAAGATAATTCTTTTACAGCATCAAAAGTTTCTTGAGATGTTGCCATTCCTCTAATAATTTCAACTAGCTTCATAACTGGAGCAGGGTTAAAGAAATGCATTCCTATAACCTTATCTGGTCTCTTAGTAGCTGATGCAACTTCTGTTATTGATAAAGAAGATGTATTTGAAGCTAAAATAGTTTCTGGCTTACAAATAGAATCTAATTCAGCGAATATTTCTTTTTTTATTTTCATGTTTTCAATTGCAGCTTCAACAACTAAATCACAATCTGCAGCTAAAGACATATCAGTTGTTCCTGAAATTCTAGATAATATATCTTCTTTAGTTTCTTCAGTCATCTTTCCTTTAGCTACTTGCTTAGATAAACCTTTATTGATTCCTGCAATTCCTCTTTCAACAAATTCATCTTTAATATCTCTAACTATAACTTGATAACCCTTTTGAGCAAAAGCTTGAACTATTCCAGCACCCATAGTTCCAGCACCTAAAACAAATATCTTTTCCATATTTTAACCCTCACTTTATACTATAATTCTCAATTTCTATACTCATACATTTTTATATTATTTATATGAATAGATTACTACTTTAAAATTAAACATAATTCATACACTAAAAGATTTTATTCACAATTATTAAAAATATTATAACTAATTTTCCACAAGCACTGTTTATAAAATAAAACTCCTAGGCTGTTTTACTTTATAATACATTAATCATAATTGGCCTTTTATAACTGCTTACTTATAAATTTATATTATTTCACTTTAATTTGTTATTAGAAGCTCTATTTCTGAGTTTCTTTTTTAAAATCCTATAGTCTTTTAAATTATACTAATACTTCTACGGCAGCTTCATTCATTGCATTTAATTTATTGATCATTTCTGGTAATACTTTATTTATATCTCCAACAATTGCATAATCTGCAACTTTCATTATTGGAGCTGTTTCATCTTTATTTATAGCAATAATCACATCTGATTCTTGCATACCTGCTACGTGTTGAATTGCCCCTGAAATACCACACGCAATATAAATTGTTGGTCTTACAGTTTTACCAGTTTGTCCAACTTGGTAATCTCTTTCAATCCATCCTTTATCAACAGCACCTCTTGATGCTCCAACTACACCACCTAAAATATCAGCTAATTGTTGTAAAAGTGCAAAGTTTTCTTTACTTCCAACACCCCTACCACCAGCAACAATAACTTTAGCTTCTCCAATATCAACTATGTCTTTATTTGCTTTTACTACTTCTAAAACTGTAGTTCTAATATCAGTTAATTCTAAGCTTACAGAAACATTTTCTATATTAAAGTTTTCTCTTTTTTCGTTAACTTTAGAGAACACTCCTGGTCTTACTGTAGCCATTTGTGGTCTATGATCTGGGCAAGCAATAGTTGCCATTAAGTTACCACCAAATGCAGGTCTTGTTGCAAGTAAATCACCATTTGTAACATCTACAGCTAAAGAAGTACAGTCAGCAGTTAATCCTGTTGAAAGTCTAGCTGCAACTCTTGGACCTAAATCTCTTCCAATGAAAGTTGCCCCAATAAATAATATTCCTGGTTTTCTTTCATTAGCTAACTCACAAATAACTTTTGTATATCCATCAGTTGTATACTTTTCTAATAATTCATGTTCAGCAACTAATACTTCATCAGCACCATGTTCACCTAAAATGTCTGCTAAAGCTGATACATTATTCCCTAATAATACAGCTGTTAAATTAACTCCTAATTCATCAGCTAGTCTTCTACCTTCTCCTAATATTTCTAAAGAAACCTTTTGTAATTCACCATTTCTTTGTTCAGCGAATACCCAAACGCCTTTATAATCTGCTATATTCATCGTAAATACCCTCCTACTACCTTTAGATGTAATGTTTTTCTTTTAATTTTCCTAAAACATATGCTACTGCTTCTGGAGCTGATTCTTTAACGATTTCTCCTGCGCCTTTAGCTTCTTTAGTCATTGATTTCTTAACCTTTGTTGGAGAACCTTTTAATCCTAATTCTTCAGCTGGTACGTTAAGATCTGCTGCAGTCATAACTTTTACTTCTTTATCTACTGTATCAAAGATATATTGAACATTCATATATCTTGGATGATTTAATTCTTCAATAGCTGTTAAAAGTACTGGAGTTTGAACTTTTATTAATTCATATCCATCTTCTAAAGCTCTGTTTATTACTAATCCATTTTCTTCAACTTCAACACCTTGTACATATGTTACTTGAGGTACATTTAAGTGTTCTGCTATTTCTGGACCAACTTGTGCAGTATCTCCATCAATGGCTTGTCTTCCAGCAAATATTATGTCATATTCTAACTCTTTAATTGCTGATGCAATTGTTTTTGAAGTTGCTAATGTATCAGCTCCTCCAAATGCTCTATCTGTTAAAAGAATAGCTTCATCAGCTCCCATACATAAAGCTTCTCTTAATGCATTTTTAGCTTGTGGAGGTCCCATGCTAATTACAGTCACGTGCGCTCCATGATTTTCTTTTAATTGTAATGCAGCTTCTAAAGCATGCTTATCTTCTGGATTTATTATTGAAGGAACACCATCTCTTATAAGAGTCCCTGTTTTTGGATCTATCTTTACAGCTGTTGTATCTGGTACTTGTTTTACACAAACTACTATCTTCATTATTAATGCCTCCCTATTATCTTAATGCAGCGCCTGCAATAACCATCTTTTGAACTTCTGAAGTTCCTTCATAGATTTCAGTTATCTTAGCATCTCTCATCATTCTTTCAACTGGATATTCCTTAGTATATCCATATCCGCCATGTATTTGAACAGCCTTAGTTGTTACATCCATAGCAACTTCAGCAGCAAATAATTTTGCCTTAGCCGCATCTACTGAATATGGAAGCTTATTTTGTTTAAGCCATGCAGCTTTGTAAACTAATAATTTAGCTGCTTCAATTTTTGTTTCCATTTCAGCAATCATCCATTGTAATCCTTGGAATGCTGATAATGATCTACCGAATTGCTTTCTTTCCTTCATATATTTAACAGCTTCTTCATAAGCTCCTTCTGCAATACCTAATGCTTGAGCAGCTATACCAATTCTTCCTCCATCAAGAGTTTTCATTGCTATACCAAATCCTTTACCTTCTTTACCTATTAAGTTTTCTTTTGGTACTACACAGTTTTCAAATATAAGTTCAGTAGTAGAAGATGCTCTAATTCCTAGCTTGTCTTCTTTCTTTCCAATTGAGAATCCTGGGAAGTCTTTTTCAACTATGAAAGCAGATATCCCTCTAGTTCCTTGTTTTTTATCAGTCATAGCAAATACTATGAAAGTATCTGCAACTCCACCATTTGTTATGAATATTTTAGAACCATTTAATATATAGTTATCGCCTTCTAAAACAGCTGTTGTTTGTTGTCCTGCAGCATCTGTACCTGCACCTGGTTCTGTTAAACCAAAAGCACCTATCTTTTCACCTTTTGCAAGTGGTACTAAATATTTCTCCTTTTGAGCCGGAGTTCCATTTTCATATATTAATGAAGCACAAAGTGAAGTATGAGCTGAAACTATAACTCCATGTGTTCCACAAACTTTTGATAATTCTTCAACAGTGATAATATATGATAATACATCTCCGCCAGCGCCACCTAATTCCTTAGGAAATGGTATACCCATCATGCCTAGCTTAGCCATTTTTTCTACATTTTCCATTGGAAATCTTTCTGTTTCATCAATTTCAGCAGCTATTGGTTTTACTTCATTAACTGCAAATTCTCTAACCATTTGTCTTACTAACTCTTGTTCTCTAGTTAATCCAAAATTCATTGCTTTTTTACCTCCCTGCAATACCCTTATTGTGTAAATATATATACACAACTTACTTATATATTTGAATAAATCAGTAGTCTTTAGCTTGTACTTAGTAGTTTAAGATGAAATATCCAAACCCTTAACCCTAACCTCTAACTGCTAATTATTAATCCCTAATTATTTTTAAAGTTCTTTGCTCTTCTTTCTAAGAAAGCTGTCATTCCTTCAACTTGATCTTCTGAGTCAAAGCATTTACCAAAGTCTTCTGCCTCAATCTCTATAGCTTTATCCATATCTACCTGCATTCCTCTATTAATTGCATCTTTACAAAGCTTTACTGCAATTGGAGCATTAGCATTTATAGCTGCTGCCATTTTCTTAGCTTCATCCATTAAATTTTCTAACGGAACAACCTTATTAACTAATCCAATTCTTAAAGCTTCTTCAGCATTAATCATTGCACAAGTATAAATTAATTCTTTAGCTTTACCTAGTCCAACTATTCTTGGTAATCTTTGGGTTCCTCCAAATCCTGGAGTAATTCCAAGCCCTGCTTCCGGTTGAGCAAATTTTGCCTTTTCTGATGCAATTCTTATATCACATGCCATAGCAAGTTCACAACCTCCACCTAATGCAAATCCTGAAATTGCAGCTATTACAGGTTTATTTAAAGTTTCTAATCTTCTAAATACTTTATTACCTAAAAGTCCAAACTCTTCTCCACCCTTAGAATCTAAATCTTTCATCTCAGCAATATCAGCCCCTGCAACAAAAGACTTTTCTCCTGCTCCTGTAAGTATCACACAATAAATATCGTTATCATTTTCTATATTAGTAATAGCAACATCTAAATCCTTTAAAGTGTCAGAGTTTAAAGCATTTAATGCTTTTGGTCTATTTATTGTTATAATTGCTAAATTCCCCTCTTTTTCAAGAGTTACATTTTTTAACTCTTCTTCTAAGATTACATTTTTAATTTCCATGATTCTTCCTCCCTTTTATACCCAAATTCATTTATACCCTATAATTCTTTGTTAATTATGTAACAAATAAATCAAAAAAAATAACTCATAATCTCATCTTTGGTTAGAAGATTCTGAATAATCTTAACCTACTTATAATTATAATAGCTAAATTTAGCATTTGCAATTAATATTTTCTTTTTTAGTATATTAATTCTTTATTTTCAATTTTTTTCTTGGAATACGTTTACTATTATCTCTTTTTTCCCTTTATTTTCTTTTGTATAATAAATAACAATTTAAATATTAAATTACACATTAAAAACGTATAATAGACTTAAATTTTAATAATAAAAAAAATAGCATACATCTTAAATCATGTATGCTATCATTTTACTTTTCATCTTTATTCATTAAATATACCAAAGTTAATAAACTTTCTGAAAGGTGTACATTCTCCACAGTAACATCACTTGGTACTGATAAATCTACAGGTGCAAAATTCCATATAGCTTTTACTCCACCCTTAACTAATATATCACTAACTTTTTGAGCATTTATTCTTGGAACACAAATTACTCCAATATCTATAGTATTACTTTCTAAATACTGTGCTAATGTATCAATATCGTTTATTTCTACATCTCTAATTTTCATTCCTACAAGCTTAGGATTTGCATCAAATATAGCCTCTATTGATAATCCATCATCAGAAAATCTTCCATAGTTTGCAATTGCT
Organism: Clostridium celatum; assembly: GCF_021412605.1. NCBI lineage: Bacteria > Bacillati > Bacillota > Clostridia > Eubacteriales > Clostridiaceae > Clostridium > Clostridium celatum. Next base: position 79,680 of record NZ_JAJKGM010000010.1, on the reverse strand, counting down.
TGCCCTAAGTTACCTGCTCCAACTATTACTCCTTTATAATCCTTATCTAATCCTAAAATTAAACTAATTTGTTTATATAATTCTTTTACATTGTACCCATAACCTTGTTGACCAAAATCTCCAAAATTATTTAAATCCTGTCTTATTTGAGATGCAGTAAATCCTATTTTTTCTCCCAATTCTTTGGAAGAAATTCTATCTACTTCATTTCTCATCAACTCTTTCAAATATCTATGGTATTTTGGTAATCTTTTAATTACTGCCATAGAAACATTTTTTTTCTTCTCCATAGTATATGAATCTCCTTATTCTTTTAAAAATTCTCTATTTTACCAACCTAACACTTTGATAATATAATAACATACTTTTTATTTTAATTCTATATTTACAAATATGATTTAAAATTTTTAAATACTTATATAATTTAAATTAAAACTCATTTTTAATTTAAATTTAATTTTATTAACTTTTAACTTAAAAATATTTTATTTCAATTTATATATTTTTTCAATGCTTACTTTCATCTCAAACTTATTTTTGCCTAAAAATAGAGACTTATGTATAACGTAGCAGATCCGTTATACATAAGTCTCATTTAAATGCAAAGTTAGATTCTACAATCTAACTTTATACAAGAGTCAAAGCTGATCTTGTATGCTACACCCTTATGCCTTAAAAATGTTCTCGACTTAAATTATTATAATTAACATAATATATTTTGTCAATATTTATCGAATGATTCTCATTGAATTTAATACTGCTATTAAGGTTACTCCAACATCTGCAAATACAGCTGCCCACATGTTTGTTAAACCTAAAACAACTAATATCATTACTGCAATCTTAACCCCTAGTGAAAAAATTATATTTTGCCATAATATTTTACTTGTTCTTTTTGAAACTTGTATAGAATCAACTAATGAATAAATATTATCTTGCATTAATACAACATCAGCAGCCTCAATTGCTGCATCTGAACCAACGCCACCCATAGCAACTCCAATGTCAGCTCTCGCTAATACTGGTGCATCGTTTATTCCATCACCAACAAATACTACTTTTCCTTTTGTATCACTTCTATTTAATAACTCTTCAACTTTCCCAACCTTATCTCCAGGTAATAACTCTGAATATACTTCATCTATTCCTATATTCTTAGCTACCTCTTCTGCAACTAATTTATTATCTCCAGTAAGCATTACTGTCTTTTTAATCCCTGCTGATTTTAATGACTTTAAAGCTTCTTTTACATTTTCTTTTATCTCATCAGATATAACTATATTCCCTTTATATAATCCATTAATAGCAACATGTACTATAGTTCCAATGGATTTTTTTTCTTCATAGTTTATATTATAAGATTTCATTAGCTTACTATTTCCAATTAGTACGTTATTATCCCTTATACTAGCTTCTATACCATATCCGGAAATTTCTTTATAATTCTTTATCTCTTCTTTATTTATATCTTTTCCATAAGCTTGTATTATTGATTTTGCAATAGGATGATTAGAGTGACTTTCTCCAATTGCAGTAATCTCTAAAAGCTCACTTTCACTTATATTTTCTGTATTTATTTCAGTTACTTTAAACACACCTTTTGTTAAAGTTCCGGTTTTATCAAAAACCACTACTTCACTTTCTTTAAGTGCTTCTAGATAATTTCCTCCTTTAACTAGTATACCTTTTTTAGATGCAGCCCCTATTCCAGAGAAAAATCCTAAAGGAATTGATACCACTAAAGCACATGGACAGGATACTACTAATATGGATAATGCTTTATAAATCCATTCTGAAAATGTAGCATCTTTTAGTATTAATGGTGGTATTATTGCTACAACTATAGCTACTATAACTACTATTGGAGTATATACCTTTGCAAATTTTGTTATAAACTTTTCTGTTGGTGCTTTTTTATTTGAAGCATTCTCAACTAATTCTAATATTCTTGCTACGGTTGATTCACCATATTCTTTATTTACCTTAACCTTTAATACTCCATTGGTATTTATAGCTCCAGATAATATTTCATTTCCTTCTTTAATTTCTCTTGGAACTGATTCACCTGTTAATGCAGCTGTATCTATAAAGCTTGTTCCTTCAATTACTACACCATCTAGAGGTATTCTTTCACCTGGCTTAACAATTATAATTTCATCGATATAAACATCCTCTGGTGAAACCTTTATTTCTTTATTATCTCTTAATACATTTGCATAATCTGCCCTTATATTCATAAGAGATGAAATTGATTTTCTAGATTTATTTACTGCATATCCTTGGAACATTTCTCCTACTTGGTAGAAAAGCATAACAGCCACTGCTTCTGGATATTCACCTATAAAAAATGCACCAATTGTAGCTATACTCATAAGGAAATTTTCATCAAATATTTCTCCTCTAGCTATATTTTTTATTGCAGTTAAAACTACATCTCCTCCTATGATCAAATAACTAGTTGCAAATAAAATTATTGATAATAAATTTCCATCCCCTTTAAATATTAATGCAATGACATACGCTACTATACCTATAATTAACCTTAAATTGTCTTTAATATAAAATAATAATTTATTATCTGTGCTCCCTGACATTGCTTTTATTTCAGAAGTATCATTATTAACTTTACATTTATTATCATTACATATACTATTATTTGCTTTCGTATTCTTATTGGTATAAATTTCTTCAACTACAACATTAGGTTCTAAATTTAAAACTATTTTTTTTATTTCATTTATCGTATCTTTCTTGTTATAGCCTTCTTTTATTTCTACATTTAATGTTGTTGTAGTAAAATTTAAAATTGCTTCTTTTACACCTTCTAATTTACTAGCTTTATTCTCAATTTTATTTGCACAATTTGCGCAATCTAATCCCTTTAGTTCTAATTTAAATTTTAATTCTTTGTTGTCATTATTATCTTCTAAATCACTACACTTAATATTTTTACATATCTCTTTACTACTATTTATTGTTTTATTTTGTTTTCTTTCCTTAACATTAACATGTGGCTCTAATTTGTTTACTATTTCTTTAATTTGATTTATTATTTCATCCTTCAGACTTTCTTCATGAATTTCTGCAGTTAAAACACTTGTTGAAAAATTCAAATTTGCTTCTTTAATTCCATTTAACTTACTTACTTTATCTTCAATTTTATTAGCACAATTAGCACAATTTAATCCTTCTAATTCTAGTTTTACTTCCAATTATATTCCCTCCTTATCTTTAATAACTAAAATAAATTTTTATTCAGTTATATGTTTTAATCCTTCATCAAATATATGCTTTATATGTTCATCATCTAATGAATAATATATAACCTTTCCGTCTCGTCTAAACTTAACAAGCCTTGCTGATTTTAAAACTCTTAATTGATGTGAAATAGCTGATTGACTAATACTTAAAAGTGCTGATAAATCACATACACACATTTCTGATTCAAAAAGTGCACATAAAATTTTAATTCTAGTACTATCTCCAAAAACCTTAAAAAGTTCTGCTAAATCATATAATGTTTCCTCCTTCGGTAGCTTTTCTTTCACCTTAATTACAGTATCTTTATGTATTACATTACATGAACATTTTTCTATATTATTTTCCACCATTTAACTACTCTCCCTTTAACTTTTCATTAAAACATATGAATAATTGTTCATATGTTTATATTTATATTATATGCATTTCATATCATTTTAGTCAACATTCCTAGAAATTTTTTTCATTTAAAAATTAAAAACTTTTAATTTTATATTACTGATAAATCATCATTTTTTAACAAATATACCCTTAAATTCTTATTTATATGTATCCTAATAGGAACTTATAATAAATTTTTACATAATTCTAACTTTATTGTATTTTCTTAATTGTATTTTAATGGTATAATTAATACATAAACCTACCAGGCAAAAAATAGGTTTAAAACGAAGGTAGTCTGCTAATGCCTTCGTTTTGTTTTTTGTAAACATTTTAATATTTTAAGTAAACGTTTAAAGGAATTATTGTATTCTCATTGAAATATATATGTATAAGGGTATTTTTAATATATAGAAATGAGGTGTATTATGGAGGGCATATACAAGCATAATGAAGATTGCTTTGACGTATTTATTAATGAAAGAACTATTACTGATCCAGATGAATTTTTAGGAAAAGTTCTATTATATCTAAAAAATAGTGGCTATACAGTTTCATTAGAAGGTTTTGATAAATATAACAGACCATTAGTTTCTGTAAATGGTGTATTGCATACTGCAGACAAAAATTTTGCTGCTTGTGTTGTAGAAAGGTTTATTAATGTGAAATCTACCGTTTCATTATTTGAAAATAAAGAACGTTATAATAAAATTATTGAATATATTCAATAATTTTTATATAAAAAAACAAAGTACTATTCAGTGTTATAGCGCCCATTGAATAGTACTTTGTTTTGACTAAATATATAACTACAATATTACTTTTTAAATTTGATATAAAAGCCAGTCTAAAAACACACCATAAGAAAGTATAACAAATCCATTTAAAATTATTACTGTTTTATATGAAAACTTTTTATACTTTTCTTTCCACTCTTCAATATGTTCCAATTCTTTTTCTGATCTTTTTTTTAAGATTAGCATAGACCCTAAAATTACAGCTAAGCTACCTATCATTAATAGTGCTCCTCGTATGATATAAACACTTTCTAAAATATTTCCCTTATTAATCAAAAGTCCTATTATTCCCATTAAAACAACTATAATTAATGAAAGTAAACTTCCAAGCTTTATACATTTAAGGCTATCACTAATTATTCTTTTGTACATATTATATCAACTCCTGATCTTTAATTAATGCTTAGGTAAATCTAAAATTAAATTTACCTAAGCATTTCATACATCTATTTGCATAAATGACATGCTACAAAGTGATCTTTTTCCACCTCTTTTAATTGTGGAGCTTCTTTCTTACAAATATCCATAACTTTACTACATCTACCTTGGAATTTGCATCCTGGTGGAGTATTAATTGGACTTGGAACATCCCCTTCAAGCATTATTCTTTGTCTGCTTTCTTCTACATCTGGATCTGCAATCGGAATTGCTGACATTAATGCTTCTGTATATGGATGTTTTGGATTTTCATATAAAGTTTCTGATGCAGCAACTTCAACCATGCTTCCAAGATACATAACTGCAACTCTATCTGATATATGTTTAACCATAGCTAAATCATGGGCTATGAAAAGATATGTTAATCCTAATTCCTTTTGTAATTTGATTAAAAGATTAGCAACCTGAGCTTGAATAGAAACATCTAATGCTGAAATAGGTTCATCACAAAGAATAAATTTTGGTTCAACAGCTAATGCTCTTGCTATACCTATTCTTTGTCTTTGTCCACCTGAAAACTCATGAACGAATCTATTAGCATGCTCCTTATTAAGCCCTACCATTTCAAGTAGATTAAATACTTTTTCATCTCTTTCTTTTGAATTTTTAGCTAATCCATGAATGTCTATTCCTTCTGCAATAATATCTGCAACAGTCATTCTTGGATCAAGAGATGCATATGGATCTTGGAATATTATTTGTACATCTTTACTAAAAGCTTTCTTTTCTTTTCCTCTTAGTGCATGCACATCTTTTCCATTATATAATACTTGTCCGCCAGTTTTATCATACATACCTATAACAGTTCTACCACACGTAGTTTTACCACATCCTGATTCTCCAACAAGTCCTAAAGTTTCACCTTCTCTTATTGAAAAAGAAACATCATCAACTGCTTTAAGAATTTGATTTTTTCCTACTTTAAAGTGTTTTTTTAATCCTTTTACTTCCATTACAACTTTACTTGAATTACTCATTGATGTTACCTCCTGTAGCTGCAACTTCTAAAACTCCCTTTGGAGCATTTTCATGGTATAACCAACACATAGCCTTATGACCTTCTTCAAAACTATATACTTCTGGTTCTTCTTCTAAACATATATTCATGCAATATTTACAACGTGCTGCAAATGCACAACCTTTTGGTGGTGCTATTAAATCTGGAGGAGTTCCTTTTATTGTTTGAAGCAATTCTTTATTCTTCCATTCAAGCTTTGGAACAGAATTTAATAATGCATGTGTATATGGATGCTTTGGATTATAGAATATTTCATGCTTAGCACCACTTTCTATTATTTTACCAGCATACATTACAGCAATCTTATCTGCCATACCAGCAACTACACCAAAATCGTGTGTAATTAATATAACGGCTGTATTTAATCTATCTTTTAACTCTTTTATAAGTTCTAATATTTGTGCTTGTATTGTAACATCTAGAGCCGTTGTTGGTTCATCAGCGATTAATATTTTAGGATTACATGCTATAGCAATAGCTATCATAACTCTTTGTCTCATACCACCTGAAAATTCATGCGGATATTGATTAACTCTCTTTTCAGGTGTAGGGATTCCAACTGCTTCTAAAAGTTTAATTGCTTCTTTTTTAGCTTCAGCTTTACTTAATCCTCTATGCCCTATTAAGTTTTCCATAATTTGAGTTCCAACTTTCATTGTTGGATTTAGTGAAGTTAATGCATCTTGGAATATCATTGCACAATCTCCACCTCTAAAATTTCTTATTTCTTTTTTATCAAAATCTAATATATTATTACCATTGTAAAGTATTTTACTTTCTTTTTTAATTTCTCCTTGAGGAGCTTGGATAAGAGACATTACAGCTCTTGAAGTAACACTTTTACCACATCCTGATTCCCCAACTATTGCAAGAATTTCTTTTTCATCTACATCAAAAGAAACTCCTCTAACCGCTTGCACCTCTCCAGCATAAGTATGATAAGAAACTTTTAAATCCTTAACCTCTAGTAAAGGTACTTTCTTTATATCTTTAGATTTTATTTTATTTTCCATTAGCCAATACCTCCTAATGTCTTAATTTAGGATCTAGAGCATCTCTAAGCCCATCACCTAAAAGGTTAAATGATAAAACAAGTAAACATAATACTATTGATGGAAATAGTAATTGATATGGATAGAATGACATCGTTGCTTGTCCTGCTGATAATAATGATCCTAAACTAAATTCTGGTGGTTGAAGACCAAGGCCTAAGAATCCAAGTACAGTTTCACTAAATATAATTCCTGGGATAGATGATGCTACATCTAATATTAATAATCCAATTGTGTTTGGTAATAAATGCTTAATTATTACTCTCATATTTGAAGCACCTAATGCTTTTGATGCAAGAACATATTCACTTTCTCTAAGCTGCATAATTTGTCCTCTTATCATTCTAGCTGTTGAAGTCCATGCAGTTATACATAAAGCAATTAATAAAGGTACATATCCATTACCAAGTACAACTATTATAAGCATTGTTAAAATAAAACTTGGAATACTATTTAAAACTTCAACAACTCTCATCATTATTTCATCTACAACACCACCAGTATAAGCCATTACAGCTCCATAAAGTGCACCTATAACAACTTTAATTAATGTTGCAACTAATGCAATTATTATAGAAATTCTTGCCCCTGCCCATACTCTTGAGAATAAATCTCTTCCTAGAGCATCAGTACCAAACCAATACTCTGAATTTGGTGATTGATTTTTAGCACCTGTAACTATAGTTTCATAATCTAATCCTCTAAGTTTAGGACCTATTATTGTCATAATAATAATAGCTATAAGCATAAATAATGCAGTCATGGCTACTGGATTCCTTTTAAGTCTTCTCCATGCATCTTGCCAATAACCAACATTAGGTCTAACTACTGCATCTGCATTTAACAATGATGTATCTACAAATTCAAATCTTTTATCTTTTAGCGCATTCATTTTATTCTCCCTTCTGCTTACCCTTTAACTATTTTTATACGTGGGTCAACAACTGTATATAATATATCTGTCACAAAAATTACTACTAAATAAATTGCTGAGAAGAAAATAGTTTGTCCCATAACCATAGGTATATCTCTTCCTTGTACAGCTTCAACGAAGTACTTACCAATACCCGGTATAGCAAATACTCTTTCTATAAATAATGAACCAGATATTACACCTGCTATAGTCATTGGTAATACAGTTATTATTGGAATAAATGAATTTCTTAAAATGTGTCTTGTAACTACTTTAAATTCAGATAATCCCTTTGATCTTGCTGTTAAAACATATTCTTGATTTATTACATCTAGCATACTTGTTTTCATTAATCTCGCATATGATGCTATATATCCACATGCACCAGCTATTGTTGGAAGAATTGTATATTCCCAGCCTCCAAACCATAAATCTTTTCCACTTGGCCATCCTATGATAGGCAAATTAAAGAAATTTGAATTTGCTGCTCCATATTTTTGTAGTAATAAAGACAACACCAGGGATGGCATTGATATAAGTATCATTGCGACTACAAGTATTATGTAATCTATTGCAGTAGCTCTTTTCATTGCCGCTATAATTCCTAAAATAATTCCTAATGTAACTCCTACTGCAACTTGTTGTACTCCTAATCTTGTTGATATTGGCATCTTATCTCTTAATATTGTATTTAAGCTTTCACCTGGTCTATTTACTGATTGTCCAAAATCGCCTTTAAAAATCATATTTTTCATAGTTATAACATATCTTTCAAGTAATGGCTTATCATATCCATATTTAGCTAGCATTTGTTCTTGAATTTTTTCTGGGAATTTTTCAATTTTACCTGTTAACGCATTACCAGGTATTACACCTAAAAGAAAGAATGTTGATGTTGCTATTAAAAATAAAGTTAATATCATTTCACCAAATCTTCTTGCTATATATTTAGTCATTTTTCCTTCACCTCTTTATTTTTGTCGCTTATTTAAGAAATAAGGCTGATGCAAATAAATCATGCACAGCCTTTTAAGATTATTTGTTTTTTTAGTTTAAAATCTTAACTTCCTATTTACCTTCAATATGTGCCCATCTAAATTCATAGCTTGGCCCAAATACTGGCATTTGGAAATCTTTAACATAGTTATGCTTAAAGCTTCTATTATCTCTGTAGAATAATGGTGCTATAGCCATATCACTTAATAATACTTCTTCTGCTTTAGCATAAGTTTCTTTTCTCTTTTCTTCGTCATTTTCTGTCTTTAATGAGTTAATTAATGTATCATATTCTTCACTTGAGTAACCAACTGAATTGTTGCTTCCACCAGTAACCCACATATCTAAGAATGTCATTGGGTCATTGTAGTCTGCTGTCCAACCACTCATTAAGATATCATGCTTATTTTGATTTTTAGCAGCTGTGAATAATGCGTAGTCACCTTCAACTTGAACATTAACTTTGATTCCTAAGTTATTTTCAATTTGTTGCTTCCACCATTCTTGTCTTTGCTTTTCTAACTCACTATCACCATAAGTTAAGTAAGTAATTTCAATTGTGCTTAAGTCATCTGTATCTTTACCAAGTTCTTTTAGACCTTCATGTAATAAAGCTTGTAAAGCTTCTGGAGTGTTATATTTTTCTGATGGTGCTTTCATTGGCTCTTCTACTACATCTCTATAAAGATCATCACCTATGTTAATAACACCTGGTACAAATCCATAAGCTGGAGTATATCTTCCATATAATTCACTAGTTAATTCTTCTCTGTCTAAAGAATAAGCAATAGCTTGTCTAACTTTTTGGTTTGACATTAATCCAGTAGATCCACCATTAACTTGGTTAAATTCAATATAGAATACTGATGGTGCTTCACTAATGTTAGCTTGGAATTGTCCTTCTTCAGCAGCCTTCATCCATTTTTCAACATATTCATTAGTTGCACCACTAACGTCTAATTGCTTAGCTTCAAATAATTGAGCTTGAGTTGCAAACTCTTTTATTTCAGTCATGTTAACTGTTTCTAACTTAACATTTTCTGAATCCCAGTAATTTTCATTTTTAGCGAATTTAATATAGTTTCCACTTTCATATCCTTCAATTACGAAAGGTCCATTGAATACACCCTTAGTGTAATCTGTAGCATAAGCATCACCAGCAGCTTCAATTACGTCTAATCTAACTGGCTTAAATACTGTATATGATAATTTAGATAAGAAATATGGTACTGGATTTTCTAAAGTAATTTCTAATGTCTTTTCATCTAAAGCTTTAATTCCAACTTCATCAGCAGTAGCTTCTCCATTATAGAAAGCTTCACCATTCTTTATATCAAATCCAAAGAATGCATATGGGAAAGCACTTTCTGCATTTAATAGTCTGATTACAGAATCAACATAATGTTGAGCTACAACATCTTCTCCATCTGACCATTTATTATCTCTTAATTTAAATGTCCATACTAATCCATCTTCTGATGTTTCCCAGCTTTCTGCTCCTGCTGGTTCAATAGTATCTTTAGTTCCATCGTTTGATATTCTAACTAGCCCTTCGTATACTGCCCCTAATACTGTAGTTGAGTTTGAATCATAACATGCATTAACATCCCAAGTTAACGGATCAAGCATAATTAAGTTTAATACTTGTTCTGAATCCGATGTTTGAGTTTGTGATGCGTTATTATCTGCACTACCTTCATTAGTTGTTTTATTTCCACAACCGGCAAAAATCGATAATGTTAAGACAGATGCCATTAACATACCTAAAAGTCTTTTTCTTTTCATAATATTTCCCCCCAATTAATTTTATTTAATACTATTATTTTTTTTAATAATAGATTTTTTGACTAAATTTACCTCAAAAATATATTTTTGTTAATTATTTATAAATTTTAGAACTATATTAAAAACTTGTCAATACATTTTTTATCAATTTATTACTATTTTGGCTTATTTACTAATTTTATAGAATTATTATCATTTTATAATTTTATTTTCTCAAACTAGTTCAATAATTAGTACCGTGTGACACGGACACTTTTTTAGGTGCTTTTTGTCACTTTCAGTATCTGTCCGTCTCGCTTATAACTTTAAATAAATATGTTTGTTTTAAAAATAAGTTTTCTAAATTTCTCTTGTTTCTTGTTTTAAAAATTCAACTTCATCTTTGCTTAAATATGAATTAAGCTTTTCGAAAACAGTTTTATGATAATTATTTAGCCAATTTTTTTCTTCTTCAGTCAACATATCTACTACAACTGCATTTAAATCTATTGGACAATATGATATAGTATCAAATTTGTAGAATTCTCCACTTTCAGTTTCTCTATCTTTAACAACTAAAAGTGTATTTTCAATTCTTATTCCATACTTTCCTTCTTTATAAACTCCTGGCTCATTTGTAATTATCATTCCTGGTTCTAAAGTAACAGTATTTCCATAAGGTCTAATACCTTGTGGGCCTTCATGAACACTTAAAAAGAATCCTACTCCATGACCAGTACCACACTTATAATCTAATCCCTCATCCCATAATGGTTTTCTTGCTAAAATATCTAGTGTAGAACCATTTGCACCTTTTAAGAACTTAGCTTTTGCTAATCCAATATGTCCTTTTAAAACCAATGTATAATTTTTCTTTTCTTCATCAGTTAAATTTCCTAAAGCAAATGTTCTTGTAATATCTGTAGTTCCATCTAAATATTGTCCACCTGAATCTAATAAGAATAGCCCTTCTTCTTTAAGCTCATAATTACTTTCTTCAGTTGCAGAATAATGCATCATAGCAGCATGATCTTTATATCCAGCAATACTTTCAAAACTATCCCCTTTAGAATTTTCTGCTGTAGCTCTTAAAGCAGATAACTTATTAGTTGATGAAATTTCAGTAATTTTTTCTTTTCCTATATTTTCTCTAAGCCACTTAATAAATTTGACCATTACAACACCATCTCTTACTTGAGACTTTTCTATATTACTTATTTCAACCTTATTTTTTATAGCTTTTAAGGTAGTAGTTATATTAGTACCCTCAATAATCTTTACCTCTGGGTTTATATTTGAATAAATTCTTGCATTTGTTTTTGCTGGATCTATTAAAATTGAATCTTTTATCTCTTTTATATCATCAATTATTAAACTATAGTCAATAATTTCTATCCCTTCAGAATTTAAATTTTCTTTTACTTTAGTATTAACTTTATTAATATCTATATATAATTTAGCCTTTGTTTTGCTTATTAAAGCATAAGAAATTGCTACTGGAGTAAATTTAACATCAGTTCCTCGTATATTAAATAACCACGCTATATCATCTAAAGATGAAATTATATAATTCTCTGCCTTTAACTTTTCCATCTTTTCTCTAACTTCTTTTATTTTTTCACTTGCAGTTTTTCCTGCAAATTTTGAATCATGAAGGAATATTTCATCACTAGGTAAACTCGGTCTATTTTCCCAAACTTGTTGCAATAAATCTTCTTCCATTGCTATATTAAATTTGTTTTTTCTTGATATTTCTAATAATTTTTTATAGTCATTGCAACTATAACAACTTCCATAAAAACCTACATTTTCATTTTCATTAACGTTATTTTCTATCCATTCATTTAAAGTTGGATAACCTTTTTCATTCATTTTCATTAAATCAATTCCAGTACCTTTTAATTGATTTTCTGCTTGTATAAAGTATCTTCCATCGGTCCAAAGCTTTGCTGAATCTTCTGATACTAAAAGGGTTCCGGCTGATCCAGTAAACCCTGATATATAAGCTCTCCCTTTGTAATATTCAGCAACATATTCACTTTGATGAGGATCACTACTTGTAATTATGTAATGATTTATTCCTTTAATATTCATAATTTTTCTTAATTCTAATAATTTATCCATTTTTCTACCTCCTCTATTTGAAATAATTATACCCATATTTTTCTATTTGTTACAAGATATAATTCTTTCTTAGTTTATCTTTGTTATTTTTATTTAAACATATTTAATATTTCAATAAAAAAATATAGAACCAAATTAAATATAATTATCTAATTCGGTTCTATATTTTTATTTTCTTATCCAATTTTATAAGTCTTATTTCTATTTGTTTTCTAGCTTATTTTAAAATTCTTTTTGGCATAAAATAAGCGCCTATCATAAACAATATTCCTACAATTAATAATCCAATATATCCACTTTCAAAAACAGATGGATATTTATCACTTATATTAAATAAAGTTATTTTACCGTAATCTAAGGTGTTAAATAGTCCCATATCTTTAAATGCACCATAAGTCATGGAAAATGTAAATGCACCTAGCAATCCACCTATAATTGCACTTATAGCTTTCTTAATTCCAAATACTCCTCCTATAGAACCTACACAAGTACCTGGACATGTTCCAGCACCACCAAATCCAACTCCAAATATAAGTCCACCAATAATAACACCAAGATTCATTGATTTAACGCTTAAATGTGAAACATTAAATATACCTAATAGAGCAGACATTGATAATAATGTACTTGATAATCCTATAGCAAATAAAATAATTTTTGCTAATGATAAATCCTCTAGTCTAAGCATTTTAGATATATTACTAAATCCTGTTGCCCCTACATAATATAATGCAAAGCCAAAAAATCCACCTAATAATATTGCAAGTAAAATGTTAATATTCATTATATTAAGCCCTCCTATTTTTCAGTTTCTTAACTATCAAAGCTGTTGGAATGGCAGTTGCAAAAGCCGCCGCTGCAAATATATATCCACTGACGCTACCTTGCATCATACCACTCATCATATGACCACTGGTACATCCATCTGCCATTCTAGCTCCAAATAATAATACGAATCCACCTATAAAAGGTATTATATAAGTGCTTAATATCGGTCTATTTTTTCCTATTTCACAATTTTCAACTTTTTCATCATCTCTTCTTTTTTTAGTTTTATTTTTTAATAGTAAAAAACCTATAAGACTTCCAATAGGTATTGACAATACAAATACATTGCTATAGTTTAAAGGTCTTTTTATTTCTTCAGCTATTTTTCCATCATCTTTGTCATAATAAGCATTAGTACTTCTATAACCACTTTCTCTTGATGGGTCTGGTATAATTATGTCCTTCTCTATACTACTTTGAATTATTCCAGATAAAACTGAAAATTGAGTTGAAACTCCTACAGGTTTTACAATAAATATAGCAAGAAAAAATGATAATCCTAATATTATTGCACCTTTCATCCATGAATTATCTTTCATATACTACTCCTCCCAAAAATTCATAAATAATATTTTTTAATATCTCTGACTTAGTATAAATTAATTTTTAATTAAAATTAGTGATTAAATCACATTTATAACAATACTTGTAGAAATTTATTTATTTTTCATATTTATATTATTAATAATTAAAATATTTTTATTAGCGTTAATACGTAATTTTGAAATTATAAAATAAAAAAGCATTAGTTAAAGAAAATATCTAAAACTAACACTCTTTTTATAAATATTAAATTAAATTATATATTAACTCTTTCTCAATATTACCCTAAATAAACTCAATGACTCCTTTATCTAATCTAGAAATTCTAGCTAAAGAATAAACATCATAGCCTTTCTTATTTAATAAATCTCTTCCTGGTTGAAATGACTTCTCTATAACAATTCCTAAACCTACAACTTTAGCTCCAGCCTCTTCAACTAATCTTATAGCTCCAAGTGCAGCTTCACCATTTGCCAAAAAATCATCTATAATTAATACCTTATCATTTTCATTTATAAAATCTTTAGATAAAGTTAATTCATAATCTAAATCTTTTGTAAATGAATGTACTGTTGTTTGATATACATTATTATTTAAAACTTTTGAAGTTTGCTTTTTTAATATAACCATAGGTAATTCCATTTGCATTGCTGTCATTACAGTTGGTGCTATACCAGAACTTTCTATAGTAAATATCTTTGTTACACCATGGTTTTTAAAATACTCTTTAAAATTTTCTCCTATTTCATACATAAGTCTAGCATCTACACCATGATTTAAAAACGAGTCAACTTTCAATATTACTTTACTTAATGCACGACCTTCTTTTAAAATACGTTCTTTTAAAATCTCCATTATCCAAATTCTCCTTATATGATTCTAAACAAATTCATTTCTATAAATTGTTTTTTATTAAACTAAAGCAGCACCTCAAACAAAATTGAGGTGCTGCTTCTTTGCAAATATTTATAAAATATTTATAACAGATCCTCGTAGTCTGCTATTTTACGGTTAGCAGGTAGAAACACTCGGACCATATTACCGATTTATACGAGTTTTTTGTAATATATGTATATTACTATTATATCACGAACATTTTTATTGTAAATATAATTTTTATTTGTATTTAAAATTCTTTACTTAACTTTAAAATCACAAAATAATTTTTCTAATTCGTACTATTTCAAAAATAAATGTCCAAATGCATATCCTAAATATATAAATGCACAATTCCAAATTGCTATTCCTATAGTTGAGTAAATTATAAACTTTATAAAATCAACATCAAATGCCCCTGCTACTAATGATATCAATGTTCGTGCCACAGGAATAATTCTAGAAATTAATATTCCTTTATTCCCATATTTATTTATACATTTAAATGTTTTATCTATAGCATTTTTTGATTTAGGAAACTTTTTTTCAAATTTACCTATTATGGGTCTTCCAAAGTAATGCCCTAATGCATATAAAACCAAACTACCAAGTAATCCGGCAACAATCGAAATAATTATTGTAATAAAAAGATTTAAATTACCTGATTTAATTAAAATTCCTGCAGCTGGCATTATTATTCCAGCTGGTAACCCTGGTAAGTTTAAATACTCCAAAAAAACTACTATTCCTAAAAATAAATATCCATACCTACTAAAATACTCTAATACATTTTGTATATTGTTCATTTTTATCTTCCTCGTTAATATACCTTCCCCAAAAACAATACAACTGTTAAAACTCCACAAAAAAAACCTATTATTCCTCCACCAATAACATCTGAAGGATAATGTACTCCTAAATAAACTCTAGAAAAAGCAATTAAACTTGCCAAAACTATTATTTCAAAAGAAGCTACATTTTCTGTTTCAATAAAAATGGCCGCTACTGCAAAAGATGATGCTGTATGACCTGATGGAAATGAATATGTAATTGGTCTTTTTATTAATAATTGCTTTTCTTTATCTTTTGAAAAAGGTCTTTCTCTTTTTATTATGTGTTTTATTATTCCTTCTCCTATAATTGTTGTTATTATAAGAGCCGTAATTATCATTTTTCCTAATAACCTATAATCTCTCTTAGCCAATAAAAATACCGAAATAATAACCCATACTATTCCTAAATTTCCTGCTGCAGTTATTATAGGCATTATCTTATCAAAAAATTTATTTCTTAAATTAACATTTATCCATTTTAAAATTTTTTCATCAATTATTTTAAAATATTTTCTCATTATGTGCTCACTTTCAAAGTAATTTTTATACTAGTTATTATTTCCACATACTATTCATCTATTCACTTAGTATTTATATCTAAATTAATAATTTTCACCTTATTACGCTCTCTATTTATATATCTTTTTAGCTCTTGAAGTGTTGAATTCATTTTGATATAATTATTAAACATAGGGAATGAAGTTCTCCCTTGATATCTATCAAAATCGCTAATAAGCTAATGACTTCTACAACCTTTTTTGTTGTAGAAATCATTAGCTTTTTTTATTATTTTAGGAGGTCATTATGTTTATTAATTTTTTAGTAATTATAATTAGCTTAATTTTAATTGGAATCTTTTCAAATCTCACTGGTAAACTTACAGAATTTATTAAATTGCCCTCACTTATAGGTATGATTTTTTTTGGAATGATTATAGGTCCATCTTTTCTAAATATTGTTCCAAATATAACCTTAAAAATATCACCATATATTAAGGATATAGCTTTAATAACAGTTTTATTTATAGGCGGTCTTGGAATAAGTCTAAAGCAAATGAAACAAATAGGTAGACCAGCTATTGCATTAAGTATTATTCCTGCTACGCTTGAAGGTCTTACTATTAGTATTTTATCAATGATATTTTTAAAATTTACTTTTGTTCAAGGTGCAATTTTAGGTTTTATAATAGCTGCCGTAAGCCCTGCAGTGTTAGTTCCATCTATGGTAGATTTGATAAACAGAAAAATAGGACAAGATAAAGCAATTCCACAAATGCTTTTAGTTGGAGCTTCAGCTGATGATACTGTAGCAATAACTCTATTTACAACTTTTTTAGGAATATATATGTCTGGGATTAGTGGTCAATCATCTTCTATAATAAATGAACTTATTTCAATTCCATTTACTATATTTATAAGTATACTAGTTGGATGGATACTAGCTTTAATTACTAAGAATCTACTAAATTCTATTAAAAATAATAGTATTAGAGTGGTTTTTTCATTAGTTGTCTGCCTAGTTATTAGATTTATAGAAAATAAATTTAATTTTAAAATGTTTAATTCCTTATTAACTATAATGATTTATGGATTCTTTTTAAGAACATATTTAGGGGATTTAGCTAAAAAAATTCAAGATGAAATAAATATAATTTGGAAATATGGTAAATTATATTTATTTTCTTTTGTTGGAATGGCGATAAATCCTCATTTAGTCGGAGAATATTTATTAATTGGTATAATAATGCTTATATTATCATTAACTATTCGTTCTATAGGTGTATTTATTTCTTTAATAGGTACAAATTTAACTTTAAAAGAAAAAATATTTTGTGTAATAGCTTACTTACCAAAAGCTACAGTCCAATCTGCTAAGGCAGGAATCCCTCTTCAAATGGGAGTTATAGGTGGTGAAATAATGCAGGCTATTGCAATCTTAAGTGTATTAATTACTGCACCTATTGGGGCAATAGGCATTAAACTTACCTCATCAAAGTTCTTAAATCAAAGTATTGAAGAATCCTCTATTATTGCTTAAAAATTTATAATTAAATATGAAAACAGGTGAAATTTCAAAATTATTAAGAAATTTCACCTATTTTAAAAGTATTTGATATTTATAAGTAGATATTATTAGTATGGGATATAATCATATGGATCTACACGTTGTCCATTAACTATTATTTCAAAATGTAAGTGTGGTCCTGTACTTTGACCTGTGCTTCCAACAAAAGCTATTACCTCTCCTTGAGATACAGTTTGTCCATATGTCACATTAAATCCTTGAGCATGTCCATATAATGATTGTACTCCATTACCATGATTTAATATTACAGTATTACCATATCCTTCAATCCAACCAACATATTCAACAACACCACTCTTTGTTGCTAAAATTGATTCTCCAAAACTTCCTGCATAATCCATACCATTATGATTACCTGGTAAACCTGTAACTGGATTTATTCTTGGTCCAAAATATGTAGTAATTTCTCCACCAACTGGTCTCAAAAATCCACTTTCGCTTGGAAGTTGATCCACCTTATCTTGATTTTCTGAACCATTGTTAATATTATTTATTATACTATCTATCTGTGCTTGTAACTCCTGATTGTAAGCTAATAATGAATCAATTTCCTCATCTATTTCTATTCCATCATTTTCAAGTGCAATTATCATCTCTTGCTTTTCTGCTTCCATTGCTGCAAGTTCATCATAATACCCTTGTTCTTCAGCTTTTTTAGCCAATACTTCATTTTGAGAACTTACTAATTCTTTTTGCTTTACCTCAATTAGTTCTTTATTAATTTCTTGTTCTTTAATCTTTTCATCAATAGCTGCTATTTCATTCTTTATTTCTTTTTGAGTTTCTTTCAAATTTGCGATTAAATCTTTATCGTATTGCAATATTTTTCTTATTGTATTTAAATTTTGAAAAACCTCACTTATACTTTTACTAGTTATTATCATATAAATATATTGGTTAGCTAAATTTAATTTATAAACACTTCTTACTCTAGCATCTAATAATTCTTCTGTTTTAATCTCTTCTTCTTCTAATTTTTTTGCGTTAGCTTGTCTCATTTCTATTTCAATTTGACTCTCTTCAATTTCAGCTGTTACATTATCTATTTCGTGTTGTAGTTCATCAATTTGTTCTTGATATTCAGATATAATATTGTTAACCTCATTTATTTTAGCTTGTTGAGCGTCAATTTTTGCTTGAATATTACTAACTTCTTGTTGTCTTTCTTCTATATCATCATTTATATCATTTCTTTTTTCTTCTAAATCTTTGATAGCCTCATTATTACTATCCATTTCCTGTTGAAGTGAATTAGTATCTGTTGCAAAAGCATAACTAGTATTTACTAATAACGATATAACAATTATTCCTGCTATTTTTCTCTTTAGTTGCAATTTTTAACCCTCCATGTATATATCTATTATATTACTTTACTAAAAGTTTTATATTTTATAATTAGATAAAACTACATTTTTATCTAATTAACGTCTCTAAATAATTTTTCACTATTAAGGTAATCATATTATAAACTAGCTTAATGATAGTTACAATTGAATATAATTCACATATAGGTTATTTTTAACATATGATTTTAATTCTTTTATTTTTTATATTTAATTCTTAGTTAACCTTTACCTCTTAAAGTATCTATACTTCAATTTTTTCTAATTTAATATATTAAAACTAAATCCATTAATACATTGGTATAATAAGTTAATTTTTTAATATCACAGCGATCTATATTAGACAATATTCCTTCTATATTAATACATAAATCATCTAAATACTTTATTAAATATTTTTTACTATTTGTATATCCTTTAATATTATCGTCATCTTTTAATTTATTAGATATAGGTTTTATAATATTCAATACAGATTCAAGTCGTCTTTTATTCCTTATTTCAAAATTATCATCAACAGATGAAGTTAATATAACAAACCCTCTTATTTCTTCACCTATCTCTCTTAAATTATAAATTGAATCATCTAAATCAACAGAATCTTTTTTACCGATAAGTTTTAAAATTAATCTTCTATCCACATCTATCCTCTCCCTTCAATTATTCATTCTATATTTAGTTTAATTATATCAAACATGTTAGTACGTAGGAATTTATTAATAAATAAAAAAGATGATTTCTGAGTTTAACAGAAATCATCTTTTTATCGTGTGTGAACCTTTATTTTAATTATTATTTATATCTATACAATTTATTAATTATAATGATTTTATATTATTCATATTCTTTCATTTTATTAATTATTGCTTGACTTATTATATTCCCACTTTTAATATACGCAAGTAAACAAGCCCCTAAATGCGGTGATAATACCGGTGGTATAAGTTTTATATTATATTTCATTAAAGCAGTTCTTATAGGATTTAATATTAATTCTTCTGATTTAAATACTCCCCCTGTATAAGAAACTAAAACTACTTCATTTTTGTCAAAATTTCTTATAAGAACTTTTATAATTTCAGCAAGTTCTTCTCCTGCTTCTTTAAAAATATTTATAGCATTTTTATCACCATCTAAAGCTGCTATAGAACAAAAACGTGCAAGTTTTGCAATTTCTCCTCTATCATTTTTGATAACTTCATTCAAAAATGTAATTATTTGATTTTCATCATCTAGATTAAGTTCCTTCATAAAAACATCATAAAGAGCACCTTTTTCTAATCTTCCATCACATTCTTTACTAAAAACTTGTATAGATTTTTTTCCTATCCAAAAGGCTGAACCTTCATCTCCAACCGAAGGTCCCCACCCTCCACATCTATTAATTTTTTCTCCATTTATAGAAAGTCCAATTGATCCTGTTCCTGCAATTACATTTATACCATCTTTTCCACTTAAGGCTCCAGCTATAGCAACTCTAATATCACTATCTACAGTATATTCTAAACCTTTAAAAGCCGCCTTTGCTGCAGCCTCTATTTTAGGTTTAGCCTCTTGAACCTTCCCATATCCAGCTAGTCCTAAAAAAGAATGTTTAATTTCTTCTTTAGATATATTAGCTTCAGCAATCATATCATTTAAGCCAATTTTTAGAAGAATTTCAAGCCCCTCAAACCCTATCTGATTAAAATGACAAGTTCCCTTTGTTATTGAATGTACAACTTCCCCATTTTCATTTATTAAAGTAAAGGTAGTCTTAGTTCCTCCACCATCAACGCCTAAAAAATACATATTACTTCTCCTTATTTAGCTTCTTTAAAACTGAATTTTTGCCATGGTTTAATATAATCTAATATAAATACTTCTTCTTCTCTTATGTGTCCTACAACATTTGATTTACCACTATTAACCATATCATTTAATGCAATTTGAACTTCTCCTGCATAATGTCCATATTCACTACTTTCTATTATTACATCTCCTCTTTTTATTATTTCTGGAGCATTAAATAATGCAAAATAGTGACCTTTATATTTAACACGACTTTGAGTAGATCTTAAGAAATTATCAGATACATCACCTCTATTAAAGTGCATTTCTTCAAAAAGAATTTTTCTTTCAATTTCTGGTGTATTTTCATTTAATGTTATATCAAATGTAACCATATCTTTTCTCATTGATCCAATAGATTCTAATTCTTCATCTGTTGGATAACAGTTTGAAATAATTATATCATTAATATTTCCTAAAGCTATTAAGTGTTTAGCTTGAACATCTATAGGTAAATTTCTGTGTAATTCTAAAGTTGGTAATCCATATGCTACAGGCCATGGTCCAAATGTACCTTCTTTTTGGCTTGTTATAAATGCAGCTGTTCTTAACCCATACTTAGTGAAATTTTCTGTACATTTCATAAAATGATCGAAGTTTAATCCACTATAATTGTGGGGATAGAAGTTATGACAACCAATTAAGTTATCTTTGTTTGGCATATAATCCATTATCGTATCTATATAATGAGTATTATTACTCATGTTTATTTCTATTTTTAAACCTTGTGGGTTAAATGTCATTAATGATTCTTCCGAACCAGTAAATCCTGCATCTAATCTTAATCCATCTGCTCCTATTTCCTTAAAAAAACTTAAATCATTATAACTAATTCCTAAGTTTTCAAATATTCTTGGACTCACATCTACAATTATTTCAAATCCTCTTTCTTTTGCATATTGATTAGTTACTTTAAATTTTCTTACTATTTCTTTTTTGCTCTCTTCTACTGATAAAAGACAAGAGAATATTCTTGAAAATCCTTGTTTTGCAGCTCTATCTATGTAATCTAAAATTTCTCTTTCCGTTGATTTTTCTTGATATATTGATATCCCTAATTTTCCCATCCTAGTTCTCCTTTTTTATTTCAAAATTTTAATTATATGTATTTTATATAATTAAAGTGATGAACAAATATTCATCACTTTATATTAATTATGAAATAACTTTTTTCTGTGGCTTAAAGTTGTAAATTCCATTTATTAAATCAAATATTTAGAATCTTATTTATGTTTAACATTTATTATTTTCCTAATATTTCATTAACTTGCTTAAATAGCTTTGGTCCACCTAATGGACTGTAAGCTTGCGGTTGAATTAAGGCACATGGAACTCCAGCATTACTTGCTGCTTCCTTTAATATGTCAAATCTATGTCTAATTTGTGGAGCAACCATTGATACGTCCCATCCATTTTTAACTTCTTGCTCAAATTCTTGAGTACTTACTGCAAGAACTTCCATTTCAACACCGTTCTTTTCTGCTTCTTTCTTTAACGCATTTACTGCTATGGCACTTGACATTCCTTGTGAACAAACAAATAATACTTTCATCTCTAGTCCTCCTAAAATTAAGCTTTAAATTAAGCTTTTTGAAATCATTTTCAACTTACTTAAATTATAATTCTTTTTTCTTAGTTTTGCAATATATTTTTTATATTTTTTATAATTTTAACGAAATTTTATTTCATTAACTTTTATCTATCACTTTTAAAATATTATTTCAAAACTTTTCTTTAACCCCTCAGCAACAACTTTACTATCATGATTTCCTTCTACATAATAACCTTTTATATAAATATTATTTTTATTACAGTAATCTACAAACTTATAACAATTTGAAATGTCAACTATTTCATCTTGTAATCCATGAATTACTATATACTTATTTTTATTTAAATTTTTTATATTTTTAAACCAACTGTTATTCATCCATTTTTCTTCATCAAAAGGTCTTCCAAAGGCACACATCTGCCTAACACTACAATTTTCTGGTGGTACTGGATTCCATATTGCTGGCGAAATTAATATTATATTCTCAAATAGGTCTGGATATTTTAATGAAAGCCTTAAAGCTCCAAATCCCCCCATTGATACTCCACCTAACGTAATGCCTCTAATATTAATATTTTGCATTAAAAATGGAATAAGATCATTTATTATAGCTTTTTCTACTTTATCTAAATAATAAGAGTTAAATCCATTTGGTAATATAATTATTTTATTCTTATATTTCTCTACTATTTCTTGCATTGGAACTCTATCAACTAAAGTTCTATTATTTCCATTAGTTCCATGTAATAATATTACTACATCATACTCTTTTTCTTTTAAATAATTCCCTGGATAATAAGCTGTAAAACACCAATCCATTTCTAATGCTGTCGAATATATAAAGTCAGTTGTAATCATATTTATTACTCCTCATGCTATTTTCTTTTATTTATTCTATTAAAAAACATTTTATTATATAAAAAAAGAAGACTTATAAAGCCTTCTTTTTTATTTCTAAGCTGCTTCGTTTTCTTCACCTAATTCTTCAGCTAATAATTTCTTATCATACATTTTGAAGAATGGGTAGTAAACTAAAATTGATACAAATACTAAAATTAATGCTAATATAGCGGCTTTCCAGCTACCACCTGTTGCCATCCAAGCAAATAGTGGTGCAGGTAATGTCCATGGTGCAGCTATGTGCATTGATGGTACAATACCAGAAACTGTTGCTCCCCATGCTATTACTATATTAATTATTGGAGCAATTATGAATGGTATTATTAATATTGGATTTAATACTATTGGAGCACCAAACATAATTGGTTCATTAATATTAAATAGTGATGGTATTACTGTAGTTTTTCCTAACATCTTACCATATTGTGATTTAGCTCTTACAGCTAAAAGTATTGCTAATCCTAAAGTAGCACCTGCTCCTCCGATAAATACATATCCTTGGAAGAATTGTTCTGGGAATATATGTGGTGCTGCCTGTCCAGCTGCAACTGCTGCTGAGTTGTTATCTAATAATGTTAACCATAATGGTCTAGCTAAAGATCCTATAATACTCATTCCATGAATACCAAATGACCAGAAAAATCCTATTAGTGTTGAAATAAATATAGCTGATGGTAAACTATCCGCTGCTGATACTAATGGTGATATTACTTTTCCTATTATTCCATGCCAATCGATACCTAAGAAATATGTAAATATCGCAAAAAATGTTATTATAATTGCTGCTGGTGTTAAAGCTTCAAAACTTCTTGATACTGATGCTGGAACTTGTTCTGGCATTTTTATAACTATATTTTTAGTTTTAGTAAATCTTAAAACTTCAACTGCAAATATAGAAGCTAAAATTGCTACGAACATTCCTCCACCACCAAGGTTAGCCATAGGCATTGCCCATCCCATACCCTCAACTGTTTGTGGAACTAAAGTTAATAAGAATGATGTAGCTGCTAAAGTTCCCCCAGTAACTCCATCAAGATTATAAGATTTAGATAAACTATATCCTATTCCCCATGCAGCATATAAAGACATTATATACATTGTCATTCTATATGGTAAAAGAATAGTTCCTGCATGCTCACTTAACCATGATTTTATAGCTGTTCCTTCTGGAAATGGAAACAGTGCTATTATTAAGAATAAACTCCCAACTATTATAAGTGGTAAAGTTGAAATTATACCATCTCTTACTGCTCTCAAGTGACGTTGTTCCGCTAATTTAGCCATTGGTGTTGAAAGCTTTTCATCTAAAAATGTACTTAATTTTTCTAACATATTTTTTCCCCCTTGTTCGATCTATATTACTTTATGAAATTGTTTTCTTCAATTTACAAATTCATTTTAACACTTTATGAAATTGTTTGCAATATTTTTTTGGAATTTTTCTATTTTTTTTGAAATTTTATTTCTAAAACTTTTGAAAAGTATTTTTATTTATACATATACGCTCATAATTAACCATAAGAACCCTATAACGCAGAATGATACTGCAAAAATTAAATATGTATACCAGAACTTTTTGCAATAACCTTTTTTACTTTCAATAAAATACCTTGAATATGCTACAGCATAACTTGTAATTAAGGTATTTGCTATTATAGCAACCACTTCAAAATTCAATCCAGTAAATTGTAAAAGCATAGGTATAACTATTGTGGATACTATAGCAGCTCCTACTATCAACAAAGCACTTTTAAAACCAAATGTAGGAATATCGTAATCAGTTTTTGTTTTTCTCATATCTCCTACTGGCATTTTAAAACCTTTTTGATTAGATATTATACTTGTTTTTCCTTTTGTTAACTTTTCTTTACTCATTTTTACACTCTCCTAATTGGATTTGGTGTTATGTTACCTAATATAACTTTTTCTTTTGCTCCTGTGGCACTTGGAACATTAGAAAAATTATTATTTAAAGTTTCATTTCCTAATATAACAAAAGCTATAGCTTCCTTTGCATCTGATGATAAACCTATGTCATCTTGAGTAACTATACTTACATTAGGTAACTCATTTTTTAAATATGATAATAAAGTTTTATTATGTGCACCACCACCACCAATAATAACTTTATTTAAATTAACTTTATTCATTATGAAATTCTTATAATTTACTGCAATAGATTTTGCAGTAAACATAGTTACAGTTGATAAAATATCTTCCGGCTTTTTATTATTATATTTTTTTAATAATTCATCTACAAACTGCTGTCCAAACTCTTCCCTTCCAGTAGTTTTAGGTGGAAAAGCATTAATATATGAATGAGACATTAAATCATCTAATATATCATTTTGAATTTCTCCATTAGCAGCAATTTTTCCATCCTCATCGTAATTTAATTTAAATAATCTTTGACACACTTCATCTATTATCATATTTCCTGGACCAGTATCAAAGGCGAATATACTATTAATATCTCCACCTTTAGGAATCACTGTAACATTTCCTATACCCCCAATGTTTTGAAGTGCTATATTTTCTTCATCACTTCCATAAATAATATATTCACTATATGGCACTAACGGAGCTCCTTCTCCACCTGAAGCCATATCCATAACTCTAAAATTAGATACAACTTTTACTCCTGTTTCATAAGCAATTATAGCTGGTTCGCCAATTTGTAAAGTAGACGGTATAAAACTGTCTCTACTTTTAGGTAAATGATATATTGTTTGACCATGAGAAGCTATAAAATCTAAATTTTCTAAGGTTATGCCTGCTTTATTACAAACGTTTTTTGTAGCTTCTGCAAATAAATATCCTAGTTTAAAATTTAAACTGCATATTAAATCTACTGATGACTGTTCTTCCGAACAAGCTCTCTTAATTTCATCTTTTACATCTAATGGTATGGATGTAGTTATAAACTCAATTAACTTAATCTTTGTTTTTTTTCCAAAGTTATCAATTTCAACTAAAGCTGCATCTATTCCATCTAGAGATGTTCCCGACATCAATCCTACTGCATACATAAGGACCTCCGATTAATTTTAATATTCCAAAATTTATATAATTTATACTGCTTTTATGTATGGAAAAAGGATTGTTTAAAACAATCCCTTTTATTTACTTTAAATTAGCTAATTTAGTATCTATTATTTTATACATCTTAATCATTTTTTCTATTAGATTTCTAGCCTCAATAGCTGTCATTAAATGATCTTGAGCATGCACAAAAAGAACTGAAACTTCTGTATTTTCTCCTCTAGCTTCTGCTTGAATTATATCAGTTTGAACTTTATGTGCTTGGTTTAAAGCTTCATCTGCTTCTTTTAATAACTTTTCAGCTTCTTCAAAATCTCCATTTTCAGCAGCTGCTAACGCTTCATATGCTAATCCTTTAGCTGTTCCACCTGTACTTATTATTTCAAAAATTATTAATTCCATTTGTTCTGTCATCTTAAACTCCTCCTACGTATTAATGCTTTCTAAAGCTTTTCTTATATTGTTATCGTTTTTACTTAAAAATTCTATACTTTGTTCTTTATCTAAGTCTGATAGTATCATAAATATCGAAAGACGGACATCATCCCCTGTAATATTCATGTATTCTTCAGCTACTTCTCTTGTACATCCTGTACATTTCATTATTATTCCCTTAGCTCTTTCAACAAGCTTTTCGTTAGTAGCTTTAACATCTATCATAAGGTTTCCATAAACTTTACCTAGTTTAATCATTACCCCTGTTGAAATCATATTAAGAACCATTTTCTGTGCTGTTCCTGATTTCATTCTTGTTGATCCAGTCACAACTTCAGGTCCAACTATAACCTCTACTGGAAAATCTGCAATCTTTGAAATTTCAGAATTATTCACACAGGAAATTGATCCAGTTCCTGCCTTAATCTTTTTAGCATATTCAAGACCACCAATAACATAAGGTGTTCTTCCTGAAGCAGCTAAACCTATAACCATATCTTTTTCTGTTAAGTTTATATCTTTCAAATCTTCTACTGCTAATTCTTTAGAGTCTTCAGCTCCTTCTTTAGCTTTAAACATAGCGTCTTTTCCACCAGCCATTATTCCTTTAACTAATTCAAAATCAACTCCGTAAGTTGGAGGACATTCTGAAGCATCTAAAACTCCTAATCTACCTGATGTACCAGCACCTATATATATTAATCTTCCACCTCTTTTTAATCTATCATAGGTTTCATCAACAACAGATGCTATATTAGGAATAACATTTTCTACAGCTAATGCAACTTTTTTATCTTCATTATTTATAGTAGTAATCATATCAATAGTTGATAAACTATCAATACTCTTTGTATTTTCGTTTACTTGCTCAGTATCAAGTTTCTTTAAATCTATTTCCATATATGTCACCCCCGCGTTTCTTACAATTCACATTATATACACTTTCGAATAAAATTTCAATATTTTTTAAAATTTTAAGAAATTTTATTTCTGTAAACATATTCTTTATTCTTTTCTATTTTATTTTTCTTAAAAAAATAAAATGGATGTATAGAAATATATTTCTTCTTATAAATATATTTCTATACATCCATATATAATAAATATAAATTTATTTTATACTATTAATTGCCTCTCTAGTGCTCTTTATATATTCTTTTGTTTGCTTAAATTCATTCCTTGCAACACCAAGATATAAAATATCAACTATTGTTAAAGCATCTATTCTTGATGTTATAGCTCCAACTCTAAATTCTTTTTCATAATTAGGAAGATATATAGCATAATCTGAAATCTTTGAAAGAGAATTTTTATTATATCTTGTTATCGCTATAGTTTTTGCACCTTTTTCCTTTGCTATTTTTAAAGGAACATTAACCTCTTTGGTTTCTCCACTATAACTTATTCCTATTGCAACATCTTCCTTTTCAATATGAACAGCTGATGCAATTTGAGTGTGTGGATCAATTTGATATAATGTACTTTTATTTATTCTAAGAAGTTTTTGCTGTAAATCTAGTGCAACTAACCCTGAAGCTCCTATTCCAAATAAATATATTCTTTTTGCATTTATCATAGCCTCTATAATGTTTTTCATTGTATCAACATTCATTAAACCTATAGTTTCATCGATACTTGATATATTAGAAACTTTAACTTTTCTTATTATATCTTTTAAAGAATCATCTTCATTTATAATTACGCTAGTTTCATCATCTCTTTCATCTCTATCTTTAGCCAAATCTACTTTTAGTGCAGTAAACCCTTTATATCCTAGAGTTTTTGAAAATCTAACTACTGCTGCTGGTGAAATATCAGCCTTAGAAGATAATTCTTGAGCTGATAATCCTACAACCTCATCCTTATTCTTAATGATATACTCTGCTAATTTTTTTTCAGTATTTGTAAAGCTATTAAACCCTTCTTTAATTTTAAATATACAACTCATAAAATCACCTTTCATTAGTTTACTTTTATTTTAAAATCACTCTCTATCTCACTATGTTTAAATCTTACTTTATTTATAAACTCTATAGTTTATATTATCTTTTAAATATAATTTCTGCAATATTTATATTTTTAATTTTCTCTATTTCCATATGTAAAAACTAAAAAAGTAGCAAATTATAGTTATGATTTAACCTTAATTTACTACTTTTTACTCTTCATTAAATAAATGCCCCGTAATCATCAATTTCGTTGATATCATTAAGAAGATGTTTAATTTCTTGATCTTTATCCTTATCCATAACAAGTATAACATCACCAGCATCAACAACAACTAAATCTTTGACTCCAAAGCCTATAATAAGTTTTTCATCGCCTCCGAATATAGAACAATTTTCACAGTCTTGAATATATACATTGTTACTTATTTTATTGTTTCTATATTCATTTAAATATCTACTTAATGCATTAAAGCTACCTATATCATCCCACTTAAAGTCACCTTTTATTACATAAGCCTTTCTTGTTCTTTGCATTACACCAAAATCAATAGATATTCCATCTATTAAATTGTATTCCTCATTTACTACTTCTTCTTCATCTTTTTCTCCAAGATGTTGATATATATTCATTAAAGACTTATACATTTTAGGCAAATACTTTTCAATTTCTCTTAAAATAACATCTGCTCTAAAAACAAACATCCCTGAATTCCACAAATAAGTTCCCTTTAATAAGAAGTCTTTTGCCACTTCAATATTAGGTTTCTCAGTAAATCTTGCTATTTTATACGCCTGTTCAGACGAAACTATCCTTTCACCCATTTCAATATATCCATAAGCAGTTTCAGGTCTAGTTGGAGTTATTCCTATAGTAACTATACCCCTACGTCTATTTGCTATTTCAATTGCTTCCTTAAGTGTATCTAAATATACTTTTTCATTTTCTATATGATGATCTGATGGTAAAACTACCATTACAGCATCATTATCTTTCTTTAGTAGCTTTATTGCAGATAATCCTATACAAGTAGCAGTTTCTTTATTTTGAGGTTCAGTAAATATATTTTCTGAATTAACACCTGATAACTCTTGTCTTATTCTTTCTAAATAATCCTTATTAGTTACCACATAAATATTTTCCTTCTTAATTAAAGGAGTAATTCTTTCTACTGTATTTACTAAAAAGCTTTTATTATTAATAAGCTTTAAAAACTGCTTCGGCTTACTTGATCTTGATAGAGGATATAATCTTGTACCTTTTCCACCTGCTAAAATTAGCCCGTATATCACAAAATTCCACTCCACGTAGTACTATGTTTTATTATATGAGTGATTTTTTACAATTGTGAAATTATAAATAAATTAATAGTATTTTATAAATAAAAAATATTAAATTAATATCTTGTTAAGTCGCTCTATTAGTAACCTACATGTATATTTTCTATTTTTATTTATTTCATAACTTTTTTCAAAAGTTTAAACTTATCATTATATGGTGCAAATCTAACATTAAATTCAGTAAAAGTTCCTCTCACCATTACTGCTCTTTCATGAGTAAAAACATCAAAGCTTGCCTTACCATGATAATTTCCCATTCCACTACTTCCAACTCCACCAAAAGGTATATTAGAATTGGCTACATGAATGATTGTATCGTTAATAGTAACTCCTCCTGATGTTGTTGATCTTAATATATTTTCTATTTTATTTTTACTTTCTGAGAAATAATATAATGCTAATGGCTTTTCTTTATTATTCACATATTCTATTACTTCTTGTATATCGCTAAATTCTTTAACTGGAAGAATTGGACCAAATATTTCGTCTATCATTACATTTGCATCTTCATTAATATCTGTTAATATAGTTGGCTCAAAATACAAATCATTTTTATCTACTTCTCCACCAAAATAAACATTTCCCTCTTCAATATAAGATTTTAATCTATCTATAGTTTGAGTATTTATAATTCTTGGATAATCTATACTTTCTTTAATATTGTCTCCAAACTGTTTATGTATTTCATTTACAATCAATTTTAATAATTTATCTTTTATAGATTTATGCACATATAAATAATCTGGTGCAACACAAGTTTGTCCTGCATTTAAAAATTTTCCCCAAACTATTCTTTTAGCAGAAAGTTCTAGATTTGCATCATTATCTACTATACAAGGACTTTTACCTCCAAGTTCTAATGTTATAGGAGTAAGATACTTTGCCGCCTTCTCCATTACTATTTTTCCTACTCGCACACTACCTGTAAAGAATATATAGTCAAAAGGTAAATTTAATAATTCAGATACTACCTCTTTACCCTCAAGTGCTCCTACTACTTGAATATAGTTATAATCAAAATTTTCGTTTATTAACTCTTGTAACAGTATAGCCACATTTTTACTATATTCTGATGGTTTTATAATTGCAGTATTTCCAGAAGAAATAGCACCTATTAAAGGTGCTATAACTAATTGAAAAGGATAATTAAAAGGTCCAATTATTAATGTTACCCCATATGGTTCTTTATATACATAACTTTTTGAAGGATAATATAATATAGGAGATTTTCTTTTTTCCCTTCTAGCCCATTTTTTCACATTTCTTATATGTGTATTAATTTCTTCATATACTATTCCTAATTCTGTAGCATATGCCTCAAATTTTGATTTACCTAAATCTTTATTTAATGCCTCTAATATTTTATCCTCATTATTTTTAATTATATTTTTTAATTTTTTTAAGTTGTCTATCCTAAATTTAATATTAAGTGTATTTCCTGTGCAAAAATATTCTTTTTGATTATTAAAAACTGATAATATATCTTTCATACATACGCCTCATCTAATATCTATTATTTCCTTTTCTAAATTCTATCATAAATTAAATTACCATCCAATAACTTATGAGGTATAATAAATTCTGATATTCCTGATGCATACGGAGCTATTTCGTATAATCCAAAATAAATTACAAGAGAATTATTTTTAATATAAAAGCTTTGATTTTGCTTTATTCCATTAAATCCATCCTTCCCCATAAAATATCTATCTGGATCCTTTGCTATTTGTCTACCTATTTCTTTATCTATAACTCTTTTAAAATCAAACTCCTTCTTAAACAAGTCCTCTACCATCAATTCTGCACCTGTATATAAATCTACATTATATGCAATTCTAGTTGTTACTCCATGTGCTCCACCTGTAAACTGATAGTAATCTATATAAAAACTTAATATATCGCTGTTATTAGTAATCTTATATCTAGCATATAATTGATATGGCATTAATGGTGCTGGTGCATTTTTAAAATAATCATCTGCAACTTCTTTAACATCATTTATCCATGCTTCTGTCCACTTTATAATCTTATCATTAACATTTTTTTGTTGATTTTCATTAGTTAAATTTTCAATCTGAGGAATTATAACATTGACATCTAAGTACTCATTTTTACTTTTATAAACTTTATCCACAACATTAGCTTTATCAGTATATTGAATACCCACACACTTTTTCAACATTGCTTGTGGATAACTATTTAAAATTACTAACAACATAAATCCCCCTAAAAAGCCTATAATTAGACGTTTCATGTAATATCCCTCCTACTTTTCTGATAAAATTCTTCTTTTTTATATTATTATCTACATTATTGTTAATAATTATTAACAATAATATCAACAAATTAACAACAACTTATCCACATGTGGTTGTGGATTATGTGTGAAACCTCTATTTTTTGTTAATTCTTTAATTTTTTACATAGTAATTTTATAACTTATTTTTAAGAAATAAATATCAATATTTCATTTTAATATCATTTTTATCCACCTTTATTATTTATTTAATAATTAAATAGGCGTTTTAAACAAATTTTAATTTTTATCAACATTATCAACAGCACTCTTTCAATAACTGTTAATAACTTAATTATCCTTATTAGTATTAACAAAATTAACTTTCTTATAAACCTTTTTTTATTTTTTACAAAAATAAATATTTATAAAAATAACTCCTTGTTAGTAGTTTAATAAAATCACTAACAAGGAGTTCTCATTTTTATTCTTCTTCATCAACTTCTTTAGTTTTACCGGAGGTAGTTATTAATTTATTTATTACTTTTAACTCATCATAAGTTAAATCTCTCCATTTACCCATTTTTAAATCGCCTAAATCAATATTCATTATTCTTATTCTTTTTAACTTAACTACCTGATATCCTAGCGACTCACACATTCTTCTTATTTGTCTATTTAACCCTTGAGTTAAAATAATTCTAAAAGTGCAATTTCCCTCTTTTTTTACATAACATTTTTTTGTAACTTGCCCTAAAATTTTAATTCCATTTCCCATTCTTCTAATAAATTCATCATTAATAGGTTTATTAACTGTTACTATGTACTCTTTTTCATGATTGTTTCCAGCTCTTAAAATTTTATTAACTATATCACCATCATTAGTTAATAAAATTAACCCTTGTGAATCTTTATCCAATCTTCCTATAGGAAATATTCTTTTTTCATGATTAACAAAGTCAACAATATTACCTTTAACCTTATGCTCAGTAGTACAAGTAATTCCAACTGGCTTATTTAAAGCTATATAAACTAATTCCTCTTCTTTAGAAATAAGCTTACCATTTACTTTAACAACTTGACCCTTAGCTACTTTAGTTCCCATAGTAGCCTTTACGCCATCTACCATAACTTTTCCTTGTTCTATTAACTTATCTGCTTCTCTTCTTGAGCAAAAGCCTGACTCACTTATATATTTATTTAATCTTATAGTATCTCCTCTATCACTGTGTACAATTACCTGTTGATTATTTTTTCGTGACTTTTGCTGCATATTTACCTTCCTTTGTTTAATTAATTTTATGTTCGCTACCTACATTATTTAATTTAGCATTAATACCATTATTATAAATATATTTTTCACTTTTTTCTATACTTCCATACTTAATTGGTTTTCCACTAATTGTTATTATTATTCCCGAATCTAAAATCATATTGTTTTTATCTATATACTCTATAAAAGTACTTAAAGCTGTATCCATTTCTTTATCAACAACATCAATTTCCTTTATAATTTCACGACCTTCATTAGTTGTAGCTAATATATCAAAAACCCTACCATAAGTATTAACTTGTATTTTTACTTTTATTAAAGCATTATTCTCAACAACTATAGTTCTTACAATATTTCTATAGGTATATGTTATTCCTAAAGTTAAAGTAGTTATAATTATTAATATTATTGCTATATGAATCTTATAATCGCTTACAGTTTTTTTAGCAACTCCATCTCCTTCTTCACCTTTAATACATTGATTTAATAACCTTATTCTTTTAAATTCACCTAGAGATGTTATTATAATAGCACTTTTTTTATTTCTATATATGATAATACCTTTTAATAAATTGTTTTCCTTAAATTCTATTAATTCTTTTCCAATTTCATCTTTATTATTTTCTACAATTTGTACATATTCTCTAATATATCTATAAGCCGGATTTCCAAATATAATTACATATGCTATTATATATTGTTTATACTTTTCAATATAACTTTTTAACTTATTAGTTTCCTTACTAATTTCATCAACTGGTAATTCTTTACTTTCAATAAACTTATCATATAGCTCTACATTTTCAGTAATAAATAGAGCTATATTTAATATCTCATTTCTAATTTCGTAGCTTATATCATTCTCTATTAAATCTCTTATTAAAACTTTATATTCAATAAGCTCTGAAGTTATCTTATCTATCTCCTTACTTCTTGCCTCAATTATATCATCTCCAAGTAACACTAATGGGCAAGCTGAAGAAAATCTATATTTATCATTTATAAACTCCTGCATATTATTCCCCTAACATAACAAATCTTTAGTTAATATATAAAATATTTTTACAGTTTACTAATTAATCTCTATCATTAGTTATATAAGTAAATCTTTATTTCTTCTCTTAGTTATCACTTACAAAATAGCACTCTTCTTTTCTTTTATTATCCATTATTAATATCTTCAGTCTTTATTAATTTTCCCGTTACAACTACTCTTTGTTTTGCACCTACTGTACAAGTTATTAGAGTTATTTTCTCATAATCTGATTTTTCTAGAACTTCTACATCACTTGGATCAACTATAAAATTATCATCTATTTCATAAGTATATTTTTTATCCCTTGTATTAATAATTACTTCATCTCCAGCTTTAACTTTGTATAAATTAATAAATGCATCTGTATAATCAGAAACTCTATGTCCTGCAACAGCAAAATTTCCTACTTCTCCCGGCATAGCTGAATCTGGGAAATGCCCTAAAAAGTATTGTAATGTATTATCATCAATTCCTGTAACAATAGCTTGTTTTAATTTTATTCTAGGAATTTCCATAATAGCAATTGGTGAATAACCATTGATATCATCTAAGCTTACTACTTCTTGTGATGCATTTTCTCCTTCTTGTTTTTCTCCAGTAATTTGACCTTCAAATAAATCTATCATCTGCTGTTGTTTTTTATTTGTTTCTATTTTTTTATAAACTACATCCCCTACTATAAACACCCCAACTAGAATTAAAATTACCCCTACAATTCGTCTAAACTTGTCCATAAATTATCACTCCCATTTATTTTTTATTTTAGTATAAAATATCATTTTTTCTACATATATTATATCATAAAGCATTTAAAATAATATATTTATATATTAATTATGTAATATAGAGAGGTGTTTATGAAAGGGCGTAAAGATAATGTTATTTATATCGACTTTACATTCAAAAGAAAAAAAATAAAATCAAAACATTTCTTCTTTTTATACAAACTATATGCATACATCAGAAATATCTTTTCTTTTTATCCTAAAAAAACTAAAGGTAAAAAATCAAACTATGTAAAAAAATATAAATCTTCAAATTATTAATTTTAAATATCCCATTTTTATTATTATTAATATTACTTCTTTATGTTAAAATATATTAAAAAAAATTTTTATGAGGTGATTTTTATGAGAATAGGAATGGGATATGATGTACATAAGTTAGTTGAAAATAGAGACCTTATTTTAGGTGGAGTTAAAATTCCGTACGAACTTGGTCTTTTAGGCCATTCAGATGCTGATGTACTAATTCATGCAATAATGGATAGTTTACTTGGTGCATCAGCTCTTGGAGACATAGGAAAGCATTTTCCTGATACAGATCCAAAATATAAAGGTATCTCTAGTATTGAACTATTAAAAGAAGTTGGAAAGCTATTAAAGGATAATAATTTCACTATTGGTAATATCGATTCTACTATAATAGCACAAAAACCAAAAATGGCTCCACACATTGAAAGTATGAGAAAAAATATAGCTGATGCTCTAAATATATCAGTTAACCAAATTAATGTTAAAGCAACTACAGAAGAAGGTTTAGGTTTTACCGGTGAAGGACTTGGTATATCATCTCAAAGTATTTGCTTATTAAAGTAAAATAGAAAATAAAATACTACCAACAATACTTAAAACTATAAAAAATAATGAGTGAAAAGTTCTATTCATTTACTTCTCACTCATTATTTTTAACTTACCATTTTTATTTTTTTATTTTCAACTTGTTTTGTTTTTCTTTTATTATATACAATTATTGCAATAACTGCAGAAATTCCCATTAAATATGGATAGAAAAGATATTTCATTATTGCAAATGGTGAAAGCGCTGCAAGTCCTGCTGCTGATATAAGCTGTGCACCATATGGTATAATTCCTTGGAACACACAAGAGAACATGTCCATAATTCCTGCTACTCTTTTAGGCTCAAGACCAACTTCATCAGATATATCTTTAGCTATAGGTCCAACAGTAACTATAGCAACAGTATTATTAGCTGTACAAATATCAACTAAACTTACTAATGCTGCTATCCCAAATTCAGCTCCCATTTTACTTTTAAAACCTCTTAATCCCTTATTTATAATAAAATCTATTCCTCCATTAGCTTTTATTATTTCAATAGTACCTGCAATTAAAAGTGAAATTATTATAAGCTCACTCATTCCACCAATTCCATCTGCAATTGCACCGAAAAATCCTAACAAATCAAAACTTCCACTTATGAATCCAATTGCACCTGCTATTATTATTCCACCTAGTAAAACAACAATAACATTTAAACCAGCAAGAGCTCCTATAATAACGGCAATATAAGGAACTATTTTTACCAGACTATAGTCTAAAGCTTCTACAGTAGTAACTTCTGCACCTCTTGTTACTAAAACAAATATTAATGCAGTAATTATAGCTGCTGGTAATACTATTTTAAAGTTCATCTTAAATTTATCCTTCATTTCACAACCTTGAGTTCTTGTAGCCGCTATAGTTGTGTCAGAAATCATAGATAAATTATCTCCAAACATTGCTCCACATACTACAGATGCAACAGCTAATGCTACAACTATTCCTGTTTTTTCTGCAACTCCCACTGCAATTGGTACTAATGCAACTATTGTCCCCATAGATGTTCCAACTGATAATGATATAAAACAAGCTATTATAAATAATCCTGCAATCATTATATTACTTGGAAGTATTGAAAGTCCTAAATTTACTGTTGAATCAACAGCCCCCATTGATTTCGCAACTTGAGCAAAAGCTCCTGCTAATATAAATATTAATACCATTAAAATAATATTAGTATTCCCTGCCCCTTTACAGAAAATTTCTATTTTATCTTCAAATTTAACTTTTCTATTCATAATTAAAGCAACTAAAGCAGCTGCTAAAAAAGGAACTATTACAGATACCGCATAAAAATCTTTAGCAATTATTGCCGACGATACATAAACAACTATAAATACAAGTAACGGTAATAATGCCCATGCATTTCCTTTGTTATTCATTTTCCTTCCTCCTCTTTGTAATTAATTAGAACTATAATTACTAGTTCTAAACTTAAAACATAATAAACATAACAGCCCAACTATTTATTATATAAATAGTTCTTTAAATAAAATAAAGCTCCTGAGAAACTCAGAAGCTTAAATAATCAAAACTACATATATTTTCTCATCTATCAGGATTTAGCACCACAAAAATAGCTATAAGTTATAGTTTTTTAATTAGTAATTAACATTAAAAATTTAAAACAATTTAATATACAATAATTAAGACTATTAATACTCTTAATTATAAACTACTAACTTCTAACTACTAACCTCTAACTGTTAATAGGTTGCCGGGCTTCATAGGGCCAGTCCCTCCACCGCTCTTGATAAGATATTTTATTTTACAGGTTCAATTTTAACAACTTAATAAATTTATGTCAACTGGAAAGAATTTTTAATAAATTATTTTCCTTATTTTTTATATTTTATCAAACAACTTTTCCTTTAATAATTCAATAAAATACCACTTCAAATAGTATACTTATAAAAAAAGAAGTAACTAAAGTTACTTCTTTTTTGGTGCGCCATCACGGGTTCGAACCGGGGACACCCTGATTAAGAGTCAGGTGCTCTACCAACTGAGCTAATAGCGCTTATATGGAGCGGGTAGTGGGAATCGAACCCACCTTTCCAGCTTGGAAGGCTGGAGTATTACCGATATACGATACCCGCATATTCTTGACATCTATAATTATACTATTATAGATATTATGATGTCAAGAATATAATTTTAACTTATATTACTTCTGTAAGATTCTTTTGCAATATATTTCTAAATTTTTCTCCACATTCCTTATCTGTTGTGGCCTTTATACATATTTCATTCCATGTACTTATATCTTCACTAGTCTTATTTTTAAATTCTTCTTCACTAGTAGTCATATAATTAGATTCTATTACAAAATTACCTAGTTCTTCTGCAGTATCAAATATTTTTAAATATAAAAATTCTCTACTATCACCATACCAAGTTCTATTAAAATCTCTAACAAATCTTTTTAGTTCCTGACTCACTTTATTTTTAGGTAATTCCCAGCAATGTTTTATCATTTTCACATGCTTTCTCATATTTTCAGCCTCTAATTTAGTTATTTTTTTAGAACGTTCACCTTCATTTATTATTTCCTCTACCGGTTTTACTGGAATATAAGAAACTGTTCCTTTCTTGCCATTAATCCAAATATAAAATGCCTCTTGTAAAAATGAATATTGAATATATCCTATTAAAGCATTAACATTTGGAAAATAACTCCATACATTGTTTAATCCATTTCCTTTAGAAAATATTAAAGTATGGATATAAAGGCTCTTATCTGTAGGCGTTTTATCCATCAGCATATGACCTCTAATGGTTTTATTTTTGATAATAAGACTTTCCCAATATTCAAAAGAATTATAATTTTGCCTCACAATTATCACCTTTCTTCATAATTTTTAATATAATATATTATAATTTAATATTACCACTTTATAACATTTATAATCAATATAACTTTTAACAGACAGTTAATTTGAAAATTCAAAAAAATCATTCTATAATATAAGTATAAAATTTAAAGGGGGCAATTATTTGTACACGTGCGAAATATGTGGTAAAGAAGCTGATGTTCATCATATAGTTCACAGAAGCGAGGGCGGTTTTGATATAGATATAAACTATAAGTATTTATGTGCTTTTCATCATCGCGGAAAAGATGGGCCACATCAAAATATTTTTGTTGATTTACAATATAAGATAGAGATGCAAACTAAGTTGTACAATATTCTTCCTAAAAAATATTATTCACCTAAAGAAATATCTCAAATTTTAGGTCTTCACAATGGATCTTTAAAGAGATTACTAAAGAATTTAAAAAGATATAAAGAAGGATACAAGAAAGAAGATATAATATTTACATTAATGGGATGTGTAAAATATAATGTAGATATTTTAGAAGAATTAGCTTTAGATTTATTAATAGAACAACTTTAACAAATATCCACCAAGACTTAATATAATAATCTTTGGTGGTTTTTTTATTTATATAAAAACTTGTTTAAATAAAAATAAAAGACGTTGTATAATTACAACGTCTTTATCATGGAGCGGGTAGTGGGAATCGAACCCACCTTTCCAGCTTGGAAGGCTGGAGTATTACCGATATACGATACCCGCATATATTTTTATCTGAATTTCTCAGACATCTTACATTAACGATTATATAAAACACTTTATAGCTTGTCAATACACTTTTTTATATTTTTTTATATTTTTTTATTCAGCTATTTAAATTTTTATTTATAAAATGGTGCAGATGAAGGGAGTCGAACCCATACGCCAATGGCGCTAGATCCTAAGTCTAGTGCGTCTGCCAATTTCGCCACATCTGCATTTACACTTTTATATATATTATAACATTTACATTTTTACACTTCACTACATAATTGTAATTTTATTTAAATTATATTTTATACACCTTCTAAATTGAATCTAATATTAAAACCTAAATTCGGCTTTTTAAAATCATAAGTACATCCCTTTTGTTTGTCTGCAACGATAAATAATTCTTTGTTCCCCACTATCATAAATCTCTCAAAAAATTTCTCCTTATTGCTACGCCAATATCTAAAAATCCAATGATTAGATTTACTTTCAAAAAAATTTAACCAATCATAAACGCTTATTTCTCCATCATACATTTATATCACCATTCCCCTAACCTTTAATTTAATAAATTATATTCTTAAACTTTACTTAATATTCATTATTTATATACATATTTATTTTTTTATTAAAAATATATTTTTAGGTACTGTTTATCTTTGGCTTAATATAATGGTACTGTAAAATAATATATCTATTACCTATTTTATTCAAAATATTAAAATAAAATTTCAAATTAATAAGTTTGTTTTATAGTTTATGTTTATATCTATCAATACTATTAACTAATTAATAACCTAAATTAGGTTTTATAAAAAAGCAGAACCCTTTATTGACATAAATCATATAGATATTTATAATTATTCTTAAGAAAATTTATAAAGATAAATATTAAATTTTTATTTCACTGATAGATTTAAATTATAATTAATATTTACACTTTATTATTTAAAACTATATAAGATTTATAACTTTTTATAGTATAAAAGTTATTTCATATTGTTAACTCTATGAAGAGACGAGTAAATTAAACCTTCATTTCAAGAGAGAAAATACCCTGGCTGTAAGTATTTTTAAATGAAATTAATTGAAGACTACCTCTGAGAGACTCTAATCCAGTCCGTTTCATCACGTTACGATGATTCTTAAGTGGCCTTTTTAGGCAATTAAGGGTGGAACCGCGGGAATGTAATGCTCTCGTCCCTTTTCTATACTATTTTTGTATAAGAAAAGTGACGTAGGGCTTTTTTTATACAATTAATCAGCCCTTGTGCTGTTATTTATTTCTACCAAAAATATAAACAAAATAAACGAAGGGAGATTTTTTTAATGATTAAAATTACTTTAAAAGATGGATCAGTTAGAGAAGTTGAAAATGGTTCATCAGTTTTAGACGCTGCTAAGTCTATAAGTGAAGGTTTAGCTAGAGCTGCTTACTGTGGAAAAATTAATGGAAAGGTTGTTGACTTAAGAACAATCTTAAATGAAGATTGCGAGCTTGAAATCTGTACTTTTGATACTGAAGAAGGAAAAGATGCTGTAAGACACAGTATATCTCATGTACTTGCTGCTGCCGTTAAAAGATTATATCCAAATGCTAAAATTGCTATAGGACCAGCTATTGCTAATGGATTCTACTATGACTTTGATGTAGAAAAAGCCTTCACTGCTGAAGATTTAGATAAAATCGAAGCTGAAATGAAAAAAATAATAAAAGAAAATCCTCAAATTGAAAAATTTGAACTTCCAAGAAGTGAAGCTGTAGAGCTTATGAAAGATGAACCTTATAAGGTTGAATTAATAAATGATTTAGGTGAAGATGAAATAATTTCATTCTATAAGATGGGTGATTTTACAGATCTTTGTGCAGGACCTCATGTACTATCATTAAAGAACATTAAAGCAATTAAACTTCTAAGAACTGCTGGTGCTTACTGGAAAGGCGACGAAAAGAACAAAATGCTTTCTAGAATATATGGAACAGCATTCTTAAAGAAAGCCGATTTAGATGCTTATTTAGAAGCCTTAGAAGAAGCTAAAAAGAGAGATCATAATAAATTAGGTAGAGAACTTGGAATTTTCACTACTGATGAAAAAGTAGGTCAAGGACTTCCTCTATTCATGCCTAAGGGAGCTAAGTTATTCCAAACTCTTCAAAGATGGATTGAAGATGAAGAAGAAAAAAGAGGATATGTTTTAACTAAGACTCCATTTATGTCTAAAAATGACTTATTTGTAGCTTCTGGTCACTGGAGCCACTATAAAGATGGTATGTTTGTATTAGGAGATGAAGAAAAGGACACTGAAGTTATGGCTTTAAGACCAATGACTTGTCCATTCCAATTCACTGTGTATAATGCAGAGCAACACAGCTATAGAGATCTTCCAATAAGATATGCAGAAACTTCTACTCTATTTAGAAAAGAAGCTTCTGGAGAAATGCACGGTCTTACTAGAGTTAGACAATTCACTTTATCAGAAGGTCATATAATCTGTACTCCAGAGCAAGTTGAATCTGAGTTTAGAGAAGTAATTGATTTAA
This sequence comes from Clostridium celatum, assembly GCF_021412605.1. NCBI lineage: Bacteria > Bacillati > Bacillota > Clostridia > Eubacteriales > Clostridiaceae > Clostridium > Clostridium celatum. Next base: position 37,103 of record NZ_JAJKGM010000010.1, on the reverse strand, counting down.
TAAACTACGTTATGGAAACTTTAGGAATAGCTGAAGACATCTCTTATAGATTCTCTAAATGGGATCCAAAAGATACTGAAAAGTATATAAATAACCCAGAAGCTTGGGAAGCTACTCAAAATCAAATGAGAACTATACTAGATCACTTAAATATAGATTACGTTGAAGCTGAAGGCGAAGCAGCATTCTATGGACCAAAGCTTGATATTCAATCTAAAAACGTTCATGGAAAAGAAGATACAATAATTACAGTTCAAATCGACTTTGCCTTAGGTGAAAGACTTGGTATGAGCTATATTGATAAAGATGGTGAAAAGAAAATACCATTCGTTATTCATAGATCATCAATTGGATGTTATGAAAGAACAATTGCTACTTTAATAGAAAAATATGCTGGTGCTTTCCCAACTTGGATGTCTCCAGTTCAAGCTAAAGTTCTTCCACTTTCAGATAAATATGCTGAATATGCTGATGAAGTAGTTAGCACTTTAAGAAGAAATGGTGTTAGAGTTGAAGTTGACCACAGAACTGAAAAAATTGGTTATAAGATTAGAGAAGCTAGACTTGAAAGAGTTCCTTATATCCTAGTTGTTGGTGAAAAGGAAGCTGCAAACAATGAAGTTTCTGTAAGAAGTAGAAAGAATGATGATGAAGGTGCAATGGCTTTAGATGCATTTGTAGATAGAATTACTACTGAAATAGCTAATAAAGAAAGATAAGATTAAAGTTAAATAAGATATATCAAATAATTTTTGATATATCTTATTTTTTTAATTAAATTACACAAATTTTAACATAATTTTCAAAGTAACATAAAAAACTAATATTATGTATATCCTTAATATATAAATATTATTAAAGAATAGAGGATTGATTTAATTTGAGTTTTAATGAAAATAGTTATATACAATTAACAAAAGAAGAAATAGAAAATTGTAGACATGAGTCTGAAAAAAAATGGTACTTGTTTTTAGTATTTATTAATTTATTAATAATATTTTCTGTTATAGTAATTTGTATCATTAACATTCATAATTATAATACTCTACAAAAAACACTAACAGATTCTTTTGCTGATATGTCTTCATATGCTACTATTGTGTTTTCACCTTCATCAATACTTAACAACTTTCCTACTGAGTTACAGTTACTAATAACAGGATTAGTAGTTTTGATTTGTTTTCCATTTGGAGTAAACCTTTATTATGCAAAATATAAATCTAGAGCTATAAAAATTACTGAAAATAATTTTCCTGAAGTTTATTATAAAATACAGGAATACTCATATAAATTAGGACTTAAAAAAGTTCCAGAAGCACTTTTAATTCAACAAAATGGTATTATGAATGCATTTTCTGCTTTTATAATAAATAAACAATATATAGAAATTAATAGTGACTTATTTGAAATAGCTTATAGAGAATATCATGATTTAGATTCCCTTAACTTTATTATTGCTCATGAATTAGCTCACATTAAATATAAACATGCAACTTTTTCCTACAACATATTTATTTTATTTTCAAGTTTAATTCCTATAATAGGACCTACAGCTTCAAGAGCAAGAGAATACAGTTGTGATAGATTAGCTCAAAAAGTTACTGAAACTAGTGGAATTGAAGCTATGTTTTCTTTATTTGCTGGAAAGCACCTATATAAAAAAATTGATGTTTATGATTATATTGAAAATAGTAAAGACATAAAAGGTTTTTTTGTGTGGTGCAATAATTTAGTAAGTACTCACCCTATATTACCTAAAAGAATTAGAGCTTTAGCTAAAGGTGAAGGAAATGGTGAACTTTATTAATTAAAAATTTATTATTTTTTAAACTAAAAAGAAAAAGACAATGTAATCTGCACATTACATTGTCTTTTTCTTTTACACAACGTTATTAAATTCAACAGTGGCTTTATAAATGGCCCAAGATATAACTCTAGGATAGCTATTTCTTACAACAAAGATACTTTAACTAATTTTTAGAATAGTACTCTACAACTAAAACTTCGTTAATTTCTATTGGTACTTCTGCTCTCTCTGGATATCTTTCTAATATTCCAGAAAAGTTACCTTCATTCTTACTTAAGTAAGGTAACACATTTAGTATGTTAGCTTCAAAGTTTTCTTTGAACATTTCATTTTTTTGAGATTTCTCTCTTAGTTTAATTTCATCACCAACAGAAACTTGATATGATGGTATATCAATCTTTTGTCCATTAACTAATATATGTCCATGTACAACCATTTGACGTGCTTGTCTTATTGAGTTTGCAAATCCTAATCTATAAACTAAATTATCTAGTCTGCACTCTAGTAATTTAATTAAAGCATATCCTGTTAAATCTTTAGATTTAGATGCTTTCTTGAAATAGTTAGCAAATTGCTTTTCCATAACTCCATAATACGCTCTTAATCTTTGTTTTTCTAATAATTGAGTACCATAGTCTGAAAGCTTTTTATCACTTCTTGCAGTACCTTTAGTCGCTCTATTCATCGCTTTTGGATGACCACAAACATTTAAGCCAAGTCTTCTACACTGCTTAAATCTTGGTCCCATCATCTTCGCCATAGTATCATCTCCTAAAATTATTTCCGGCAGTACTTAAGCCTTAAATTCAATATAGCATACTTTTTTCTTTTTGTAAATGATAATAATTATCATTATCATTATTTTTTAAATTTTATAGAGAGGCTTAAATCCTCTCTATCTTAATACTTAGATAAATATTAATTTTTTACAACCTTTATAATAAATTTCATCTTTTATAGTTTCAATAAACTTTTGGACATATGCTTCTGATGTGCACTCAATATATAATACAACTTCATCTTTTAAACTTTTATCAATAATCTTTATATTATTGAAAATATCTCTACATCTACTTACAACCTCATCCTTATCAGATGTTCTTATTCTTAAAATAGAATTACAAGTTTTATGTGCATAATTAATCATTTCTGCTTTTTCTTTATTAAAGCTACCTATATCAGAAAATCTACAATTTATAATATCATTTAAATCACTATAAACTGAACTTCCTGTTGGTAACTTTCCAGCCCCTTTTCCTATAAATATTAATTCCCCAATTTCATCCCCATTTAAAATTACTCCATTAACTTCATTATCGATTTTAGCCAATATACTATCTTCATCTACTAAAACTGGTTTTACTGAAGTATATATTTTATTCCTACACTTTACTGCTTCTGCAACTAATTTAATTTTACAATTAAATTTTTTTGCATATTTAAAATCATTGCTATCTATTTCAGTAATTCCATTTATATTGATATCTTCCCATTTAAAACTCTTATCAAAAGCTAAGCTAGACAATATTGCTAACTTTCTAGCTGCATCATATCCTTCAACATCTGCTTCTGGATTAGCTTCTGCAAAACCTAGTTTTTGTGCCTCCTTTAATGCCTCATCATAAGATAACTTTTCAGACCCCATCTTAGTTAAAATAAAATTAGTAGTTCCATTTAAAATTGCCTTTATAGCATTTACCTTATTGCCACAAAGACTTTCAGTTAATGCTTTTATTATAGGAATTCCTCCTGCAACTGCAGCTTCAAATTTTAATGAAACTGAGTTTTCTTTAGCTATATTAAATAACTCTTGACCAAAGGTCGCTATTAAGTCTTTATTAGCTGTAATAACATGTTTTTTTAAAGTTAATGCTCTTTTAACATATTCATAAGCTGGATGAATACCACCCATTACTTCAATTACAATATCACTCTCTTTTGAAAATAACTCTTCTGAATCTGTTGTAATAACCTCATAATGACTACAATTTTTATGTTTTTCTTTATTTCTAACTAATATACTAGTAATGACAACTTCATTATCATTCTTTTCTCTATTTTTATCTATTAGCTCTATTAACCCACTACCAACTACCCCATATCCCATAATAGCTACCTTAGTCATTATTCTTCCTCCTATTAATTCTTATATAGCTTCTAATGCTTCTTTAATATCATTTATTAAATCCTTACTATCTTCTATTCCAACAGAAAGTCTTAGCAAATCTGGTGTAACACCACTAGCTAACAACTCTTGCTCATTTAGTTGACTATGACTTGTAGTTGCTGGATGTAAAAGACAACTTCTTGAGTCTCCTAAAGTTACTGCTAATGCTATTAAATTTAACTTTCTACTAAATTCTTTAGCATTCTCTATTCCACCTTTTATACCAAATGTTAAAATACCACTTGCTCCACCTTTTAGATATTTCTTTGCTAAATCATAAGTTTTACTTCCTTCAAGTAATGGATAATTAACCCATGAAACTTTTTCTTGAGTTGTTAACCACTGTGCAATTTCTAAAGCATTTTTAGAATGTCTTTCCATTCTTAAATGTAAAGTTTCTAATCCTAAATTAGTTAAATAAGCATTAAATGGACTCATGCATGCTCCTAAATCTCTTAATAATGTTACTCTAAGCTTAACTATATATGCTGCTTTTCCAAAACTTTCAACATATTTAATTCCATGATAGCTTGGATCTGGTGTTGTAAAAGCACTAAATTTTTTATTTGTCCAATCGAAATTTCCACCATCAACAACTATTCCTCCAATAGTTTGAGCATGCCCCTCTGAATACTTAGTTGTTGAATGAACAACAATATTTGCTCCATGTTCAAATGGATTGCAAAGATATGGTGTTGCTACTGTATTATCAACTATAAATGGAACTTTAATTTTCTTAGCTACACTGGAAAACTTATTAAAATCTAAAACATTTAAACCTGGATTCCCTATTGTTTCTCCATATATTGCTTTTGTATTTGGTCTAACTTTAGATAAAATTTCTTCTTCAGATGCATCTGGCTCAACAAATGTAACTTCTATGCCCAAATTTTTTAAATGTACTGTAAATAAATTAACTGTTCCGCCATATAAAGAAGTTACAGAAATTAAATGATCCCCAGATTTACAAACATTTAAAACTGCATAAAGAATTGCTGATTGACCTGAAGCTGTTGCAACCGCTCCAACTCCACCTTCTAACTTTGCATACTTTTCTTCCAACGCCCCAACTGTTGGATTAGAAATTCTGCTATATAAATGTCCATCTGCTTTTAAAGCAAATAATGCTTCTAATGTATCTGGATCATCATACTTATAAGTTGCACTTTGATAAATTGGTAAAACCCTAGGTTCACCTGATTTTGGCGAATATCCACCATGAATTCCTACTGTTCCTTTTCCTAAATTATTTGACATAAATAAAGCCCCCTTTTTATTAATTTAAATTTTTATAACAAAAAAGCTATTTCTTATTATCCTTTATAGATAATGAGAAATAGCTCAATAAGCTAATTTATTAATATATACTCTCATTTCTCAGGTAAAAACCTGCAGGATTTAGCACCACATTAATAATTAACAATTTATAGTTAAACTTAATAGATAAAAATCTTCTCTAAATTCTAACTATTAATAGGTTGCTAGGTTTCTCAGGGCCAGTCCCTCCACCATTCTTAATAAAAGTTCTTTTTATTCAATTTATTATCTTTATTATACACTTATGGAATATATTTTCAATACTTTTCTAAATTTTATTTTATATAGATAAATTTATCATTTGTAATTATACAATCTACATTAATATCATGCTCTTCACTTTCAATTTTATTTATAACTTGAAAATCATATGCTAATGCTAATTTTACACTTTTACATTTAATAGCTGAAATATATTTATCATAGTATCCTCCACCATAACCAATCCTATTCCCACTTCTATCAAAAACTACTCCTGGCATTATTATCAAATCAAATTTTTCACCAAATTTATTTTTATCCACATCTATTGGTTCAAGTATACCCCACTTATCCACAATCATCTTATCTAAACTGTGAATTCTTATTGCCTTCATTTCCTTCTTACTTTTATCTGTCTTAGGCACATATATCTTTTTATTATCCATCAAAGCATAATTTATTATTTCTTTAGTGTCAACCTCTGACCCAAAACTTACATAAATAAATATGCTCTCTGAATTTTTGTAAATATCACTATCAATTACTTTTTTTAAAATTAAATTATCATACTTGCTTTTAATTTCCAAGGATAATTCATTCCGTTTATTTATAGCTTCTCTTCTTAAAATATTTTTATCCATAAATTCTATCATATACTCACTTTCTATATTTTAAATTTCACATATATAATCTATAAATAATTACTTTTAATACTGCTTCTATTAACTTATTATCTACCCTTATTTTAGTTTAATATTCTTTAAGTAATATTATATCTCTCAATATTGAAGCTGCTGCATTCATTGTTCCTGAAGCTCCTCCAATTATACTTATATCTCCTAATGTATCTGTTTTATAATAAACTCCCTTATTTTTATAATCAACAGAATATAAAGGATGGCTTTCATCTATTTGCATTGGTTTTATATATGCAATAACCTCATCATTATTCTTTTCTATCTTCCCTATTAATTTTACTTTTTTATTCTTACTTTTCTCTAATTTTAAATCCTCTAATTTAATATCTGTTATTCCTTGTATTTTTAAATCACTAAGCTTAATATCTGTATTCATTAACACATTAGATAATATTATTATTTTACTTGCTGTATCATAGCCTAATACATCAAGACTAGGATTAGATTCTACAATTCCTTCTTCTTGTGCTTCTTTTAAAGCTTTTTCGTACGTTACCTCATCATTAGTCATTTTAGTTAATATATAATTGGTAGTTCCATTTAATATTCCTTCAATAGATTTAATTTCACTTCCTGCAACATCATATATTCCTCCAGAAATAGAAGGTAATGCTCCACCTGTTGTGCATCCTATCTTTAGCTTAACTCCATTATTGTCAGCTATAGCTTTCAATTCCTTATATTTTAATACTATTGGCCCCTTATTTCCTGTAATTACATTTTTCTTATTTTCTAATGCATTTCTTATATAAGTTAATGCAGGTTCTCCATCTACTATATTAGTTGGTGTTAACTCAATTAATGTATCTATATTTGCATTTTTAATCATTGATTCAACTTTTATTTCATTATGCCATAACTTATGTTTACAAACTTCGTTTTTCTTTATAAAACTCATAAGTTCCTCTAAATCTATTCCAGTTTCACTATAAAGCCCACCATTGCTTTTAATTATACACTTCACATTAATTTTTAAATTATATTTATCAAAAATATACTTTTTCTTAGTTATAAAAAGTTCTATTAATGCTTGTCCCACTCTCCCAAATCCTATTAACGCTATATTCATCGTTTTCCCCCCAATTTATAAAATTTTATATTCACCCTTTATATTTTAAAAGCTAATTATTTTATTTAAACTTATTATAATAATTTTATTTTACTGTATAATTATTGTAAATATAGTTAAAATGACAAATTAAATATAAAATTTAATTTGTCATTTTCTATTTTTAATTAAAGCCTTGGTACAAAACTAGCACATTCTGTTCCTGTTTGAGAAGTTGCTGCTCCGCCTTCTATACTTATATCTTCAGCTTCACACATTTTACAGTTATTATATGTACAATTTTCAGCTTCACAGGTAATGTTTAATGAGAATTTTGGTGATTCTATACTATTTGTAAAAGCTCCTGTCTTTTCTTCAAAACTTTCACAACAAGTATTAACTGAACTAACTGCACTTTTTCCACCTACTTGTATTCCATCTTTACAACACATATTACTTGAATTATGAGTACAATTATGAACATTGCATATTAAATTAGTCATATAAAATCCTCCTAAAAATAAATTGTTTAAAAATGAACCTTCTTCAAAAGCCTTTTATAAAAATTATATTTCAAATAATATTATTTAGATTAATATCCATTTTTATTCTTATATATCAACAATTTTAAATAGAATCGCCAATATAATAGCTTTTTTCTCACGTAAAAGCCTAACTTTTTATATAAGTTACTTTATTTTTTACTTATATTAGATTAAAATTATTAGTAATAGTCAAAATATAAGTTAAAGTTATTTTATTTAAGAATTAATTTTATTATTAGCTTTAAGTAATAATAATTTTAAATAAATAAATCAACTTAAATATTAATAAGTAGGAGAGGTACGATATGTCAACTGAAATTAATTCTTCTAATTTTATAAGAAATATAATAGTAGATGATTTAGAAAGTGGAAAACATAAAGAAATAATAACTCGTTTCCCACCAGAACCAAATGGTTATTTACACATTGGTCATGCAAAATCTATTCTTTTAAACTTTGGGTTAGCTGAGGAATTTAAAGGTAAAACTCATCTTAGATTTGATGATACAAATCCAGTAAAGGAAGATACTGAATATGTTGAATCAATAAAAGAAGATGTTAAATGGCTTGGTGGAAACTGGGATGAACTTTATTTTGCATCAGATTATTTTGATGAAATGTATAACAGAGCTGTTCTTTTAATAAAAAAGGGATTAGCTTATGTTTGTGATTTAACTCCAGAAGAAGCTAAAGAATATAGAGGTACTTTAACTGAACCTGGTAAAGAAAGCCCTTATAGAAATAGATCTGTTGAAGAAAACTTAGATTTATTTGAAAGAATGAAAAATGGTGAATTTAAAGATGGAGAAAAAGTCCTAAGAGCTAAGATTGATATGAGCTCTCCTAATATGAATATGAGAGATCCTATTATCTATAGAATTGCTCATGCAACTCACCACAATACTGGAGATAAATGGTGTATATATCCTATGTATGACTTTGCTCATCCATTAGAAGATGCTATAGAACATGTAACTCATTCTATTTGTACTCTAGAATTTGAAGATCATAGACCTTTATATGATTGGGTTGTTAAAGAATGTGAAATGGAATCGCAACCTAGACAAATTGAATTTGCTAGATTAAACATGACTAATACAGTTATGAGTAAAAGAAAGCTTAAACAATTAGTTGACGAAGGGATTGTTGATGGTTGGGATGATCCAAGAATGCCTACTATCTCTGGATTAAGAAGAAGAGGATGTACGCCTGAAGCATTAAAGAACTTCTGTGCTGCTATTGGTGTAGCTAAAGCTAATTCTACTGTAGATTCTCAAATGCTTGATTACTTTGTAAGAGAAGATTTACAAATGAAAGCACCTAATGCCATGGCAGTTCTAAGACCTTTAAAACTAGTTATAACTAACTATCCAGAAGGTCAAACTGAAATGCTTGAAGTTAGTAATAATGCCAAAGATGAATCTTTTGGAAAGAGACTTGTTCCATTCTCAAGAGAATTATATATAGAACAAGAAGACTTTATGGAAGTTCCAATAAAAAAATATTTTAGATTATTCCCTGGTAATGAAGTTAGATTAATGGGCGCTTATTTTGTTACATGTACAGATGTAATTAAAGATGAAGAAGGTAATGTAACTGAAATTCACTGTACTTATGACCCAGAAACTAAGAGTGGTTCAGGCTTTACAGGAAGAAAAGTTAAAGGTACTATTCACTGGGTAGATGCAAATAATTGTGTACCTGCTGAATTTAGATTATACGAACCATTAATCTTAGATGATACTGAAGGAAATGAAGGAAAGCACTTCTTAGAGCAAATAAATCCAAATTCTATGGAAGTATTACAAGGATTTATTGAGCCAACGGCAATAGAAAATGCTAAACCTCAAGATAAATTCCAAATGGTTAGAAACGGATTCTTTAATATTGATACTAAATATACTACTGATGAAAAATTAGTATTTAACAGAATAGTTTCATTAAAATCTTCTTTTAAATTAAAATAAAAATACTTAAAAAGAGCTATGAGTTGATTCATAGCTCTTTTTTATTTATCTCCATCATTAGGTATAGTGAGTGTCATTGAGGTTTCATACACAGTGAATTCTTTAATTAAGGTACATACTGAGTCGCCATTTTATTCTTTTTATATTTTATTTTTTATGGTTCCTCTATCTTCGTGAAATCCATAATCTTCGGTTATGTCATTTAACAAATTAGTATCACAATCAATATCCCAATTGTTTGCTCTAATATTACTCATATTAACGATATATTTATTTACATCTGTAGTTTTTTCTTTTTTATTTATCCCATCGGTTTACCCTCCTATTTATATTTTAAAAAACTATTTTTGCATTGGTGGACACCTCCTGAATCGTATTTATATTACTTTTCCATTGGTTTGCCCTCCTAACTTTGTTTTCATTAATAGTTTGTACTTTAATACTTTCTTTATACTAGTACTTATTTCTAAAATATTTTTATATTTATAAATTTTTATTACCCGTAGTTATAACCATTTGCTAACACCATTGATTATTAGTTGCTGTTTTTTCTTTTTTCTTTCCTTTACAGCATTCTTCTACCTCTGCTTTTACTCCCGCTGGTGATGCCCATTGATTATTATATTCAGATTTTGGTGCTCCACTACTTGCACAACTACAATCTGAATGACAGCTATGACTCTCTACTTTATCACATTGACAAGTATGATTAGATTCAGTATTACATTCGCAATTTGAGTGTTTTTTCATAACTATCTCCTCCTAAAAATTTAAATAAATTTAGTCCTGATACAGCCAAGTCCAATACTTAGTTCTACCACCACTACAATATTAGTTTGTACATTTTTACTACTTAAATACCTTGTATTAATTGTTGTTGATAACATAGTAAAGTTTTTTTTCTATAATATAAAAAGTCTTAAATTTTTAGGCAATTTTCTCATAAAATTAAAGTTTTTAATATAAAAATAAAAGCCCTCAAATAATCGAGCTTTTATTTTTATTCATATTTACTTTTATTGCATTGAATTTTGACTTGGATTTTGATGAGATTTTTTATATGCATCAATATTAGAATCAATTTGTGCACTACTCATTCCATTTTGCATACTACCACTTTGTTGGCTTTGATTATTAACAGAATTAGTCATTGCTGAATTATTTTGACCTTGTTTATTCATTTTAGAATTATTACTCATAAATTTACCTCCATTTCCATTTCGATATTATTTTATGAACTTTACACCATATAATACATGTCAATGATTTCCTTGAATCTAAAATGGAAATACACATTTATAAATTAAGTAATAATTTTAATTCTCTACCCTTAATAAAAAAAAGATAAGCTTTCGCTTATCTTTTTTTATTATATTTCTAAAAACTTATTAAATCTTTCTCTAACTTTTTCTTCACCCATAATTTGCATTATTGTGTAAAGATCTGGAGTGTTTGTTCTATGTGATAATGCACTTCTTACTGCTCCAGCAACATCAGAAATCATTCCTTTGTATGAATCTGGGTTAGCTTTATATTCTTTTCTATTTGCACAATATCCAAGTTCTGCTCCAATTACTTTTAAATCTTCAAACCAATTTTCTTGACTTCCAGCATTAAAGTTAAACTTTTTAGCATATTCTTCAATTACAGCTTTAGCATTTTCTAATGATAAAGTTTTTGGTAATTCTATTTGTTCAGCAGTTTCATTGTAGAATAATTCATCATAGAAATAGAATATTTTATCTTTTACTTCATCCCATTTAGCAAAGTCTTTTCTTGGTTTTGGACCATCTTTATCTATGTTGAATATTTCTTTAGACATTGTTTCATTTGAAATTACTAAGTTATACATTTCTTCATCATACACTTTTGCCCATTCAGTATATTGTTCATATACTTCATTAGCTGACATTCTTGCTATAACATCCTTAGAAACGTCATTTAACTTAACTAAATCAAATAATGCCCCACTCTTACTCATTTTTTCTAGAGCAACATGGAATTCATGATAATCAGCAGTAGGATTTTCTGCTCTCCATTCTTCATAGCTTGAATTTACTATATTTAATAAGTATTCAATAACACATACTACTGGATATCCTACTTCATGATAATAAGAAACTGCAGCTTCTGCATCTTTTCTCTTAGAAAGCTTTCTCTTAGATCCACCTTCTTGCTTCATTATTGTTGGAATATGAGCATAGTTTGGTCTTTCAAATCCTAATACTTCAAATAATTGAACATGTATTGGAAGTGATGATAACCATTCTTCTCCTCTTATTACATCTGTAGTTCTCATTAAATAATCATCAATTGCATGTGCAAAATGATATGTAGGAAGTCCATCTCCTTTTATTAAAACTACATCCTGATTGTTTTCTGGGAAAGATATATCTCCCTTTATTAAATCATGGAATTCTACTCTATTTTCTATATTTCCAGGTGATTTTAATCTTATTATATAAGTTTCACCATTATTTATTCTTTCAATAGCTTCCTCTTCAGTAATATTTCTATACTTAGCATATTCTCCATAATATCCAGGAGTAATCTTATTTGCAATTTGTTCTTCTCTAAGAGCTGCTAATTCTTCTGGAGTACAAAAATCTGGATATGCTAATCCTTTTATTAATAAATCTTTAGCAAAAGTTCTATATATTTCTGCTCTTTCACTTTGTCTGTATGGACCATATTCACCTTTTGAAGTTTCTTGTCCAGTCATACCTTCGCTAAAGTCCATTCCAAACTTATGCATAGTCATAATTGTATCTTCAATAGCACCTTCTACTTCTCTCTTTTGATCTGTATCTTCTATTCTTAAGTAGAATACGCCTTCACTTTGGCTTGCTAATCTTTCATTGATTAATGCAGCAAAAACCCCACCTATATGTTGAAATCCTGTTGGTGATGGTGCATATCTAGTTACTCTAGCACCTTCTTTTAAATTTCTCTTCGGATATTTTTCAATATAATATTCTCTATCATGCTCTACATTAGGGAATATTAATTCAGCTAATTTTTCAAATGCCATATTACTTTCTCCTTTACTTTTATAAAATATAAATAACAATTAAGCAAAGATACCTATATAAATAATTATCTTAATTTCTTAATTGATTTCTTTACAATAATTAATTTCTTAGTAAATAAAAAAGTTTCCATCCCAAATACTCTTAGGACGAAAACTTATATTCCGCGTTACCACCTAAATTGATTAATATAAATTAACCCACTCAAATACTTATTCACTTTTCTTGCTCCAAGGCTTCCTTCAATAGTTTTAAATTTTAGGCTTCCACCATTCCTAAATCGCTTTAAAATAAAATTCTATTTACTGCTCCTCTTCAACGCATTTATTATCTTAGTTATTTCCAAACTACAGATTAATTATACAGTTAGACTTTTCATTTGTAAATATAGCTTTATCTATTAATCTTGTAACAACTATATAATAAAAGTAAAATATATTAAATACTAATAATGATTCTATATTAAAATAATAACCGTATATATTTTTATCTAATAGCAAAATATATTATAAATAATACTGCTAAAACATACATAACTGGATGTACTTTTTTAGCTTTTCCTTTAAACATCATAAGCACTACATAAGATAAGAATCCGCATGCAATTCCTTCACCTATACTATAAGTTAAAGGCATTAATATTATAGTTAAAAATGCTGATATTGAAACTTCACTTTTCTCCCACTCAATTTCTTTAAGTGAACTACACATTAATGACCCAACTATAATAAGTGCTGGTGCAGTTACTGCAGAAGTTATGACTGTAAGTAATGGTGAGAAAAATAATGAAACTAAAAATAACACTCCTACTACAACACTTGAAAAACCTGTTTTTGCTCCTACTGCTACTCCTGATAATGATTCAACATAAGATGTTGTATTAGTAGTTCCAAATATTGAACCTATACAAGTTGCAACAGAGTCTGCAAGTAATGCCTTAGAACCACCTTCTACTGAACCATCTTTTTTAAGTAATCCCACCTTTGAACCAACTGCAACTAATGTTCCTGCTGTATCAAAGAAATCCATAAATAAGAAAGTAAATATAACTAAAACCATTTGTGGATTAAATATATTTCCGATATTTTTTATTGCAACTCCAAAAGTTGGTGCCATTGATGGTGGCATTGATATTACTGAAGTTGGTAAATCAATTAATCCAAATATCATACCTACAATTACTGTTAAAGCCATTCCTAAAAATATTGCAATTTGTGAACCTCTTACCATAAATATTGATATAGCTACTAAACCAAATACTGAAAGTAAAACTGTCGGATTTGTTAAATCTCCAAGTGCTACAAATGTTGATGAATTAGCTACAACAATCCCTGCGTTTTTTAAACCTATAAAAGCTATAAATAAACCTATTCCTGAACTTACTGCAAATTTTAAATTTGTTGGTATTGCTTTAATTACTAACTCTCTTAATCCTGTTGCTGATATTATTAAAAATATAATTCCTGACGCTAATACTCCTGATAATGCTGTTTGCCATGGAATATCCATACCGATGCAAACACTATATGTAAAGAAAGCATTTAATCCTACTCCTGGTGCTAATGCCATTGGGAATTTAGCAAATATCCCCATAATTAATGTACCAACTGCCGCTGCTACTGCAGTTGCAACGAAAACACTATCCTTTGGCATTCCTGCATCAGCTAAAACACTAGGAATTAAAAATAAAGCATATGACATTGTTAAAAATGTAGTTATACCCGCTATTGTTTCTGTTTTTAAACTTGTATTTTTTTCTTGAAAATTAAAATATTTAGATATGAAATCTGTCATTTGTTATCCCTCCATGCATTTTTATGTAATCGTAATATTTATCGCATGCCGAGGATAAAATTTGATATTAAATTTGATATGAATAACACTAATATCGTAGTCAAACCATTTATGGTGATTTGGTAGAAACTGTTGGACCTTATTTCCAACTTTATACGATAAATCCGATTACTTTTTATTTATTATACAAATAATATTAATATAAAACTACAAAATTGTCTATATTTTTTCGATTTATTCCATATTTTTCTCTTAAATTCACTTGTAAATATTCGTGTTTTTATTAATTTCATAAAAAAATAGCCTGAAACTAATCAAGCTATTTTTTATTCTTAAATATATTATATATTGTTAATACTTCTTATACTTATCTAATTTATCTTTCTCTTCTTTCTTTTCTTTTAATCTAGACGATATAGCCCAAATAATTAGTGCTATAGCTCCAATAAATAATATGGTATAAATCACTAAAATAATTATAGGAATAATCATAATATCCACTATTCCTCACCTACTCAATAACTACTGCTGTACCATAGGCTACCATTTCTGCAGCCCCTGCTGCCACAGCTGAAGACATAAGCTTCATTCCTATTATTGCATTTGCTCCTATAGCTTCTGCTTCATCTACCATTCTTCCTATAGCAATTTGTCTTGCTTCAGTTAGCATTTCATTATATCCTGTCATTTCGCCACCAACTAAATTTTTAAAGCTTGCAGTAATATCTTTCCCTATGTTCTTACATCTAACTGTGCTTCCTTTTACTAATCCCTTAATTTCTTTAATCTCTTTTCCTGGTATATTTTCAATAGTTAAAATCAACATAATTCTTTCCCCTTTATCAACTCTTTTAAATTATCTCTTTAAACAAATAATATTACCTTTAAATAAGTTATTTGTTACCTTATAATTTATAATATATTACCTTTTATGACTTTGCAATACTTTTTTAAATATATTGTTAAATATATTTTAAATTGCCAATATTAAACTTTACACTTATATAAGAATATATATCATTGATGCTAAACATATAATTACATATAATATCATTCCTGTATTAACCCAAATAGTTTTAAACTCTGAGCTTTTATCTAATATTATTTCTCCTTCTGACAAATATATTTTTTTCCTATTCTTTAGTAATAATACTACACCTATAATTGAAACTATTATTAAAATAATACCCGCTAATCCAACTAATTGTATATTAGATCCATCCCCAACAATCGCTGGCATTATTACACTTCCAACCATATTAACTGCTATATGAAGTATTATTGAGTATTTTATAGTTCCTGTTTTTAATGTCACATATGCAAAAACAAGTCCTAATGCAACTGCATAAAAGAATTGAGAAAAGTTTGCATGAAACAATCCAAATAAAATAGCTGTTGTAATTATAGCTACTTTATCTCCATATATTCTTATTTTATTAAGCATTATACCTCTAAACATTAATTCCTCAATAATAGGCGATAATATTCCAACAAAAATTAAGCTCCATATCCATGTACTATTTCCTACTACCTCAGCTATTGGATTTACTACATCACTACCTTTCAAACTTCCAACAAGCATTATAAGAATTGAAGTTAAAAAATTTATTATATAAACCATAGCATATGACATGAAAAACAGTGATATTATTTTACCTATACTTAAATTTTTAACCTCCTTCTTTTCTCCTTCTGGAAGTTTTTTTACCATTCCATAAAATATAGGAAATCCTATTAAATAAAAACTAATTGCAATTGCTAAATAATTCACCCACGGTTTTTGTAATAATCCTGGATCTATTAAATTTAAAACTGAAAAATACACTACTTGCACTACATTAACCACAATCATACAAACCAAAACTGCAAATCCAATTCTAGTAAATACTTTTTTATCCTCTATTTTTGTCTTCAATTCCATTTTATTTCCCCCTAAATAAATAAAATATGTTCAATACCTATTTACCTAATTCTACCATTAACCAAATATTGTTGTAAACTTCTTACATTTAATAAGATAAAAAACACATCCCTATTAAATATAAAGATGCGTTTCATTACTATTGCTACTTACATATAATATTAGTCTAATTTCTTAGTATCTATCCAAGACATCATTTCTCTTAACTCTTTTCCAACTTTCTCAATTGGATGTTCTGATTCTATTCTTCTCATTGCATTAAATTGTGGTCTACCAACTTGATTTTCCATTAACCAATTTCTAGCAAATGTACCATCTTGAATTTCAGTTAATACTTTTTTCATTTCCTTTTTAGTTTCTTCTGTAACAATTCTACTACCAGTTACATAATCTCCATATTCAGCTGTATCTGAAATAGAATATCTCATTGCAGCCATACCACCTTGATACATTAAATCAACAATAAGCTTCATCTCATGTAAACATTCAAAATAAGCATTTTCTGGGGCATATCCAGCTTCAACTAAAGTTTCAAACCCTGCTTTAATAAGAGCTGTACACCCTCCACAAAGAACTGCTTGTTCCCCAAATAAATCTGTTTCTGTTTCATCCTTAAATGTAGTTTCTAGAACTCCTGCTCTAGCTCCACCAATTCCATTTGAATAAGCTAATGCTAATTCCTTTGCATGTCCAGTATAATCTTGTTGAACAGCTATTAAACAAGGTACTCCAGAACCCTCAGTATATGTTCTTCTTACCATATGTCCAGGTCCCTTTGGTGCAACCATGAACACATCAACATTTGAAGGTGGAACTATTTGTCCATAGTGAATATTAAATCCATGAGCAAATGCTAAAGCATTTCCTTCTTCTAAATATGGAGCAACTTCTTCTCTATATAATTTAGCTTGCTTTTCATCTGGTACAAGCATCATTACAACATCTGCTCCTTTTACTGCATTTGAAACTGTTTCAACTTCTAAACCTGCTTCCTTAACTTTATCCCAAGATTTACTACCTTCATAAAGTCCAACTACTACATTAACTCCACTTTCATAAAGATTTAAAGCATGAGCATGTCCTTGGCTACCATAACCAATTATAGCTACTTTCTTTCCTTTTAATAAATCTAAATTTGTGTCCTTTTCATAAAACATTTTTGCCATTTTCAATACCCCCAATTTACTAATTATATTTATCTAATAAAATTACTACCAATAAATTTTGATAGAAATTTAGATTACATGGTTAACTGCCCATAACATCTTCTTCATTTATTATTTGATGAATTGGTGCACCTGGTGCCACCATAGGAAAAACTTTTTTATCACTATCTATTCTATAATCAATTATTACCGGCTTATTTGTAATTAAAGCACTTGATAATACATTTTCTAGTTCTTCTCTTTTTTCTACTCTAAATCCAACTCCACCAAAAGCTTCTGCAAGCTTTACAAAATCTGTTGCTCTATCAAGAGTAGTTTGTGAATATCTAGCTTCATAAAACAAGCTTTGCCATTGTCTAACCATTCCTAAAGCATTATTATTCATTACAATAACCTTTATTGGAATATTATATTTAACAGCTGTTGCAAACTCATTACAATTCATCCCAAAGCTACCATCGCCAGCAATATTAAATACTGTCTTATCTGGTTGAGCTATTTTAACTCCAATTGCTGCACCAAGTCCAAATCCCATAGTTCCAAGACCTCCTGATGATATTAAAGTCCTTGGATTTTTAAAATTAAAGTACTGTGCAGTCCACATTTGATGCTGTCCAACTTCTGTAGTAATAATAAACTTTCCATCATCTATTTCACTAAGTTTTTCAAATAGAAATCTTGGAGTTAATTCTTCACTTTTTTCATCATTATTTTTGCTTGCAGATAAATTTTTTAAATTTTCTACTGTTTGTAACCACTCTTCATTTTTCTTTTCCTTTATTAATGGTATTAATTTTTGTAATGTGCTTTTAATATCTCCAATTATAAAAGAGTCTACCTTTACATTCTTATTTATTTCTGCAGGATCGACATCAATTTGTACAACTTTTGCATTATTAATAAACTCTTTATCACTTATTACTCTATCACTAAATCTAGCACCCAAAGCAATTATTAAATCACATTTTGTTGCCAAAATATTTGAAGCATTACTTCCATGCATCCCTATCATACCTGTATTTAATCTATGTTCAGATGGTATAGCACCTCTACACATTAAAGTTGTTGCAACAGGTGCATTTATTTTTTCAGCAATATCAATCAATTCTTCTGTTGCGCCTGAATTTATAACACCGCCACCAGCATATATCAATGGTTTTTGTGATGAATTTATATATCTTGCAACCTCATCTAGAACATCTTTTGTGATATGTTTTACTTTTGGAGTTACTTCTATAGGATCTAAATCTTCATAATCTGACTTCTCGATAGTTATATCTTTTGGAATATCTATTAATACAGGTCCCGGTCTTCCTTCTTTTGCAATATAAAATGCTTTTCTAATTATCCCCTGCAATTCATTAACATCTTTAACAATGAAATTGTGCTTTGTTATTGGAATTGTAATCCCTGTTATATCGACTTCTTGAAAACTATCTTTTCCTAACAATGCTTTCGGTACATTTCCTGTAATTGCAACCATTGGAGTTGAATCCATATAAGCAGTAGCTATTCCAGTTACAAGATTAGTTGCTCCAGGTCCTGAAGTTGCTATACAGACTCCAACCTTTCCAGTTGCTCTAGCATATCCATCTGCTGCATGAGCAGCACTTTGTTCATGACATGTTAAATAATGCTTTAATTGATCTTTATATTTATATAGATAATCATAAATATTCAGAACTGATCCCCCTGGATATCCAAATATGGTATCAACGCCTTCACTAATTAAAGTCTTTACTAAAATTTCAGCCCCACTTAATAACATATAAAAATACACCCCCTTAATTTAGTTATAAATTAAAAATTTATAACTATTTATATACTGCTCCTGTGCTTGCTGAACTTACTAATTTTGCATATCTCGCTAAATATCCTTCTTTAACCTTTGGTTCTATAGGTCTAAGTTTCTCTCTTCTCTTATTTAGCTCTTCATTGCTTACAAGTAAATCTAATTTTCCATTTAATATATCAATAGATATTAAATCTCCATCTTCAACAAGCGCAATAGTTCCACCCTCAGCTGCCTCGGGTGATACATGTCCTATTGCAGCTCCTTTTGTTGCTCCACTAAATCTTCCATCGGTGATTAGTGCTACTGATGTATCAAGTCCCATTCCACAAATTGCTGATGTTGGAGATAACATTTCTCTCATACCTGGACCACCCTTTGGTCCTTCATATCTAATTACTACAACATCTCCTTTTACTATTTTCTTTCCTAAAATGGCCTCTATTGCTTCTTCCTCAGAATTAAATACCTTTGCTGGTCCCTCATGCTTTAACATTTCCTTAAGTACTGCTGATCTTTTTACAACAGCTCCATCTACAGCTAAGTTACCTTTTAATATTGCAATCCCACCTGTTTCACTATACGGCTCTTCTATATGTTTTATTACTGAATAATCTAATACCTTTGCATTTTTTATATTTTCTCCAACACACTTTCCTGTTGCAGTAATACAATTTAAATTTATTAAGTGTTTCTTATTTAATTCACTCATTACAGCTCTTATTCCACCAGCTGCATATAAATTTTCTATATGAGTATCCGATGCTGGTGCAAGTTTACAAAGATTAGGAATCTTTGCCGACATTTCATTTATAATATCAAGATTTATAGGTAACTTTGCTTCATTTGCAATTGCCGTCAAATGAAGAACACTATTGGTTGAACATCCAAGTGCCATATCTACTGTTAGTGCATTTTTTATGGCATCTTCAGTAACTATATCCCTTGGTTTTATATCTCTTTCTAATAATTTCATTACAGCCATTCCAGCTTGTTTTGCAAGTCTTATTCTTTCTGAATAAACTGCAGGTATTGTTCCATTACCTGGTAAGGCTAATCCTAAAACTTCAGCTAAACAATTCATTGAATTGGCTGTAAACATACCTGAACATGAACCACATGTAGGGCAAGCTTTTTCTTCTAACTCTGCTAAATCTGCTTCAAGCATCAATCCGCTTTCAACAGCTCCTACCGCTTCAAATACAGTTGATAAAGAAACATCATCTCCATTAAATTTTCCTGCAAGCATTGGTCCACCGCTTACAATCACTGATGGTATATTTAATCTCAATGAAGCCATTATCATTCCCGGAACAATCTTATCACAATTTGGTATAAATACTAATGCATCAAATCCATGTGCCTTTACCATACACTCAATAGAATCTGCAATAAGCTCTCTAGTTGCTAAAGAGTATTTCATTCCCTCATGTCCCATTGCTATACCATCACAAACTCCTATAGTAGGAAATACTAATGGTGTTCCTCCTGATAACAATATTCCTTTCTTTACAGCCTCAACTATCTTATCTAAATTTATATGACCTGGGATAATATCATTTTGAGATGTAACAACACCTATTAAAGGTTTATTTATCTCATCATCAGTTAATCCTATAGCTTTAAAAAGAGACCTATGTGGTGCTCTAGAAACTCCCTTTTTTACAATATCACTTCTCACTTAAAATCCCCCCATTAATTCAGTTAATAATTAGTTATTTTGTTCTAATAGTTATGAATTAAAGTTGATTTATATTAACTTTATAGGAGCCTATTTTTTATAAACCCAGTAAAAATCTCATCATAAATTCATAACTTCTACCTAATTTAAATTCTTTCTACCACAAGTTGTCCCATTTCTTTTGTGCCAACAAGTTTAGTTCCATAACTATAAATATCACCGGTTCTATATCCTGCTTCTAAAACTTCTAATACAGCATCTTCAATTAATTTTGCTTCTTTTTCTAAATTAAAACTATATCTAAGCATCATTGCTGATGAAAGAATTGTTGCTAATGGATTCGCAACACCCTTTCCTGCAATGTCAGGAGCTGATCCATGAATAGGTTCATACATTCCAAGTGTTCCTTCACCTAATGAAGCAGATGGCAGCATTCCTATAGATCCTGTTATCATAGATGCTTCATCTGATAATATATCTCCAAACATATTTGAAGTTACTATAACATCAAATTGTTTTGGATCTCTAACTAATTGCATTGATGCATTATCTATATATAAATGATTTACTTCAACTTCTGGATAATCCTTTGCCATTTTATCCACTATACTTCTCCATAACCTAGAACTCTCTAATATATTAGCCTTATCAACACTAGTTAACTTTTTCTTTCTCTTCATAGCTGTATCAAAGCCTATTCTTACTATTCTCTCTATTTCATGAACATTATATCTTTCAGTATCATATGCCGATTCTATCCCATCTATTACTTTTCTTCCTCTTTCACCAAAATAAATACCCCCAGTAAGTTCTCTTACTACACAAATATCTATTCCATCACCTATTATGTTGTCCTTTAATGGTGATGCTTCTTTTAATGGTTTATATAAGAATGCTGGTCTTAAATTACAATAAAGATTCAACCCTCCCCTTAAACCTAATAAAGCTTGCTCTGGTCTTACTTTAGAATCAGGATTATCCCACTTTGGCCCTCCGACTGCCCCTAATAATACAGCATCACTCTTTTTACACGCTTCTAAAGTCTTATCTGGAAGTGGTACACCAAGTTCATCTATTGCACATCCTCCAGCTGGTAAAAACTCAAATTCAAAATTATGTTTATATTTACTACCTATTTTATTTAATACATTTATTGTTTCATCTATAACTTCAGGTCCAATTCCATCTCCAGGAATAACTGCAACTTTAAAATTCATTTTAAATCCCCCTTAACCTAGTTAAAACTCTATAACTTATTGCTTTATTTATTTTTTTAATTAAGAAATTTTAAAAAATTTAAAGATAAACTTCTAATTTCTAGCTGCCTTAATATATCCAACAAGTCCATTACTTTTTATTATTTTTTGCATAAATTCTGGGAAAGCTTCACTCTGATATTTTTCATTTTTAGTTAAATTTTTAATAACTCCATTATCAAAATTAACCTCAAGCTCATCTCCAGCTTCTATATTTTTAACAGCTTCATCACATTCTAATATTGGTAATCCAATATTTATAGCATTTCTATAAAATATCCTTGCAAAAGTTGAAGCTATAACACAACTAACTCCACTCTCTTTTATTGCTATTGGTGCATGTTCTCTAGACGACCCACATCCAAAGTTTTTATTCGCAACTATTATATCTCCTACTTTTACTTTCTTTGAAAACTCCAAGTCTATATCTTCCATACAATGACTTGCAAGTTCCTTTGGATCTGATGTATTTAAGTATCTTGCTGGTATAATTACATCTGTGTCTACATTATCCCCATATTTAAAAACCTTTCCTATTGCTTTCATATTTATTTACCCCCTTAAAGTTCCTCTGGATTTGTTATTTTTCCTGTTATTGCTGAAGCTGCAGCTACTGCTGGACTAGCTAAATATACTTCCGATTCAACATGCCCCATTCTTCCAACAAAATTTCTATTTGTTGTTGAAATAGCTCTTTCCCCTTTAGCTAATATACCCATATGGCCACCTAAACATGGTCCACAAGTTGGAGTTGAAACTACTGCTCCTGCTTCCACTAAATCTTTAATTATACCTTCTTCTAATGCTTGTAAATAAATTTTTTGAGTACCTGGGAATACTATACACCTAACTCTTTTATTAACTTTTTTCCCTTTTAATAAATCTCTAGCAACTCTTAAATCTGAAATTCTACCATTTGTACATGATCCTATTACTGCTTGATCTATTTCTATATCTCCAACTTCATCAATAGTTCTCGTATTATCAGGTAAATGTGGAAAAGCAACTGTTGGTCTTAAAGCACTTAAATCTATTTCATATACTTCATCGTACTCTGCATCTTCATCAGCTTCATATACCTTCCACTCTTTCTTTCCATGTTCTTTTAAATATTCAATTGTTTTTTCATCTACTGGAAATATTCCATTCTTTCCACCAGCTTCAATAGCCATATTTGCCATTGTAAATCTATCGTCCATTGATAAATATTTTAATCCATCCCCAATAAATTCCATTGATTTATATAAAGCCCCATCTACTCCAATCATTCCAATTATATGAAGTACTACATCTTTACCACTTACCCATTTTGATGGTTTTCCTTTTAATATAAATTTTAATGCTGAAGGAACTTTAAACCAACACTTACCTGTAGCCATTCCAGCTGCCATATCTGTTGAACCAATTCCTGTAGAAAAAGCTCCTAATGCTCCATAAGTGCAAGTGTGTGAATCTGCCCCTATTACAACATCCCCTGCAACTACTAGTCCCTTTTCAGGTAATAGACAATGTTCAATTCCCATTTCTCCTATTTCAAAGAAATTAACTATTCCTTTATCTCTTGAAAATTCTCTTATAAATTTACATTGTTCTGCTGCCTTTATATCTTTATTTGGAGTAAAGTGATCTGGTACTATCGCAATCTTTTCTTTATCAAAAACATTTTTAACTCCAAACTTTTCAAATTCCTTTACTGCAACCGGTGAAGTAATATCATTACCTAATACTAAGTCTAAGTTTGCTTCAATTAATTGTCCTGCTTTTACTTTTTCTAATCCTGCATGAGCAGCTAATATTTTTTGAGTCATTGTCATTCCCATTGTTTTTTCCCCCTTTAAAAATATGCTTTTGCTTTTCTTTCAATATCTTTAATAAGCTTGTATTCTATTGAATCAACTAATGCAATCCAACTTGCTTGAATTACATCTTTAGATACCCCAACTGTACTCCAGCTTTCATTGCCATCAGTACTTTCAATTAATACTCTAACTTTTGCTCCTGTTGTACTTTCTGAATCTAGAACTCTAACCTTATAATCAACTAATCTTACACATCTTAGTTCTGGGTAAAATACCTCAAGAGCCTTTCTAAGTGCTTTATCTAAAGCATTTACCGGACCATCTCCTTCTGCCGCTGTCATTTCTGTCTTTCCATCAACTGTTATATTAATTAAAGCAGTGGAACTAAATTCACTATTATTCCAAGGGTTTTCCCCTATAGTCTTAAAATGATTTAATTTAAAAAATGGTTTATATTTTCCTATTGTTTTTCTAATTAATAATTCAATAGTTCCCTCTGCTCCTTCAAATTGATACCCATCATACTCTAATTCTTTCAATTTTTTAGTTACATTTTTTACTTCTTCCCCATCCTTTTTTACACTAGGAAATATTTTGTGTATTTCTTGTAATATAGTGCTTTTACCACTAACTTCAGATACTAAAAACCTTCTTTTATTTCCTATAAGCTCTGGATCTATATGCTCATAAGATTTTGGCATCTTACAAATTGCATCTATATGCATACCACCTTTATGTGCAAATGCAGACTTTCCAATATACGGAGTGGTATCATCTAGCTGTATATTGGATATTTCTGAAATATATCTAGCTTTTGATGTTAAGTCGTTAATATGATTATTAACTACAAGGTTATAGTTCATTTTTAATGATAATGTTGGTATTATAGTACTTAAATTAGCATTACCACAACGTTCTCCAACCCCTATAAAAGTTCCTTGTATATGGCTAGCTCCAGCTTCTACAGCTATAATAGAATTAGCAACTGCCATTCCCATATCATTATGACAATGTACTCCTATGTTTATTCCTAATACCTTTATTACTTCCTCTAATACATTTTTAATTTCAGTGGGTAATGTACCACCATTGGTATCACATAAAACTAATACATTGGCACCTGCTTCTTTTGCTACTTTTAAAGTAGAAAGTGCATATTCCTTATCTTCCTTAAATCCATCAAAAAAGTGTTCTGCATCAAATATAATTTCTTTATTTTTAGATTTTAGATATTCAATTGTATCTTTTATCATATTTAAATTTTCTTCAAGTGTCGTTTTTAATATTTCTCTTACTTGAAAGGACCATGACTTTCCAAAAATAGATACTACATTTGTATCTGCATTTATTAGACTTTGTATATTTTCATCATTTAATATGTTTATTTCCGGTTTTCTTGTTGCCCCAAAAGCTACTAATTTTGAATTAGTTAAATTAATATTTTTTATTATTTTAAAAAATTCCATATCCTTAGGATTTGAACATGGGTTGCCAGCTTCAATATAATCAATTCCTATTTCATCTAAAGCCTTAACTATTTTTACTTTGTCTTCTAACGAAAAAGATATTCCCTGACCCTGTGCACCATCCCTCAAAGTAGAATCAAATATTTCAATTCTCCTATTCATTTAAAAGCCCCCTGATGATTTAATTAAATATTTCGCAGTAATTTGTTATGTCATTAGAGCCCCTTTCTAATGCACATATTCCCGTTCTTACTAATTCCTTTATTTCATATTCTTCCATAAGCTTTATTAAAGCATTTATTTTACTATCATCCCCTGTTAATTCTATCGTTAAAGTATCTGTTGAAATATCAATTACTTTACTTCTAAATATTCTTACAACTTCATTTATAGCTGCTCTTTCTTCTGCATTCGCTTTCACTTTAATTAAAACTAACTCCCTATAAACTGAATTATCTGATTTAAGCTCTAAAACTCTAAGAACATCTTCAAGCTTATTTAACTGTTTTATAAATTGCTCTAAAATATCCTCATTTCCATTTAAGCTAATAGTCATCCTTGATATTTCTGGATTTTCTGTTCTTCCAACAGTTAAACTGTCAATATTAAACCCTCTTCGTGAAAATAAACCTGAAACTCTTGTTAAAACACCTGAAGAATTTCTAACTAAAACTGATAACACATGTCTATCCATTCTCCCACCCCTTTAAACATAAATTTCCTATTATTCAATAAAAAGTAATTAAATTTGATAAAAAAAATCCCACCCTTAATGATAAAATCATAACGGTGGGACAAACTTCCTCATCATTAATATCACTAGGTTCTATCAAACCCTCGCATTTAACGGTGCTTACCGGTAATCACCTACTAACTTTTTTAGCTTTCAGAATACAACTCAAGAGTGATTTTTATTTAGCTAAAGTATCCAATCTCAGCATCTTGGACTCTCTGTACCTTTTTATACTAAATAACAGTCTCTATCAACGTTTTTATTTTTAAAATGACTTCCACTATATTGTTATTGTTAATATATTACTCTTATTTTTAATACACTGTCAATGCTTTATTGAAATTTTTAACATTTTAGTATTTTATTTTTATTTTACTCTTTCATTTTTGTTATTAAGGTAATTTTCATGGTATTTTTTTACTATTTTTTCATTTTATATATTTATTCTAATATATAATAAAAATTCCTCATTTTTATTTTAATATAAAAAACTATTTAAAAATGATAAAAGAGTTATAAACATAATTCTTTTAAAATTATATTTATAACTCTTTATTATTATATCTTACTTAGTATTAAATTTACTAAACTATGTGCCATTTCATTTATTTCTTCTTGATTTTCTCCTTCAAGCATAACTCTTACTAAAGGTTCTGTTCCTGATGGTCTTATTAATACTCTTCCTGCTCCTTCTAACTTAGCTTCAACCTTTTTAATAGCCTCAACTATTTCTGCATCTTCTAAATAAATATTCTTTTTATCATTTGGAACAGTTGCATTAACTAATACTTGTGGTAATTCCTTCATTACTGAAGCAAGTTCACTAAAAGTCTTTCCACTTTCTTTAAGTATTGATGCTACTTGAAGTGCTGTAACAAGCCCATCTCCTGTAGTATTATGTTCTAAGAATATTATATGACCTGACTGCTCTCCGCCTAATATATATCCATCCTTAAGCATTTCTTCAAGTACATATCTATCTCCAACCTTAGTTTTAATTAAGTTAATTTGTTCTTTCTTAGCTGCAATATCTAACCCTAAGTTACTCATTACTGTAACAACTAAAGTATCATCCTTTAACTTTCCAGCATCTTTTAAAGCTTTTGCACATATTGTTAATAAGAAATCACCATTAATCATATTTCCTTTTTCATCAACAGCTAAACATCTATCTGCATCACCATCAAATGCAAATCCAATATCACAATTTTTTCTAACAACGTAATCCATTAGTTCTTCCATATGAGTTGAACCACAATTTTCATTTATATTATTTCCATCTGGATTATCGTTAATTACATACACTCTAGCCCCTAAACTTCTAAACGCTTTAACAGCAGCTTTATATGCTGCACCGTTAGCACAATCTAACGCAATCTTTAACCCTTTAAGGTCTGTTTTTATTGTACTTACTGCATAATCTATATATTGCTTTAATGCTGTTTCTTCTGTGTATGATCTTCCTACATTTCCTCCTACCGGACTTGGAACTCCTTCAAATCCACTTTCTATTACTCTTTGTATCTCATCTTCTAAGCTATCAGATAACTTATATCCTTTTCCATCAAAGAACTTAATTCCATTATATTCAACTGGATTATGAGATGCTGATATCATTACCCCTGCATCTGCATTATATTCTCTTGTTAAATGAGCAACTGCTGGCGTTGGTACAACTCCTAATATTACTGCCTCTGCCCCAACTGAAAGTATACCTGCAACTAAAGCTGCTTCTAACATATCACCAGATATTCTAGTATCTTTAGCTACTAATATCTTTGGTTTATGCGTTCCTTCTGTTAATACAAAAGCTCCTGCTCTTCCTAAACTATAAGCTAATTCAGCACTTAACTCTGTATTAGCTATACCTCTAACACCATCTGTTCCAAACATTCTACTCATATATTTTTATACCTCACTTATTAAATTTATTAAATGGATAGTTTATTTACTATTTAATTTTACTTTAAATATATACTATATAATTAAAATATATCACCATCTAACCTAGTATATCTATTGCTTTGACTTATATAGTATATAACTTATACCGAAATTTTACAACATTCTATAAATGATATAAAATTCCTACAATTTTAGTTATTTTTAGGATACATTCTCTCTAGTACTATATTGTATCCACCTTCACCATAATTAAGGCACTTATTTACCCTACTAATAGTTGCTGTACTAGCTCCTGTAGTTTCTGCTATCTCTGTATATACCTTTTTATCTTTTAACATTTTTGCAACTTGTATTCTTTGTGAAATAGCTTTTAACTCATTAATTGTTGCAATATCCTCAAAAAATTTATAACATTCATCAATATTTTGCAATTTTAAAACTGCTTCAAATAGTACATCTAAATCTTCTTTAAAGTCTAAATTTTCAAGACTCATTGTATCACTCCTAAATTTTATATATCATAATTTTAACACTTTATCATATTAAATTTAATAACTTTTTATATTTAGTATTATGTATTTTTAGTATTTGATAATATACTTTATATAATAAAGCCAAGAGGTTATATCAATTAAATTTGATATAACCTCTTGTTCATTATTATAAAACCTATTTTTAATAAACCTTTGCTTTTTCCTCTCCATTAAGAACTCTAATAGCTCCTTGAGCTAATGCTAAAAGTTCATCTTCTCCAGGATAAACTACTATTTTACTAATCCATTCAGTTCTTTCTTTTATATTCTCTACAACTACAGGTGAATATGCAATTCCTCCTGTTAATATTATTGCATCAACTTTTCCTTTTAAAACAGTTGCCATTTCACCAATTGCTTTAGAAACTTGATAAATAAATGCATCATAAATTAATGAAGCATATTCATCACCCTCTTCTTTAGCCTTTAACACATCTCTAGCATCATTAGTTTTCAGATATGCAACATATCCACCTTTACCAACTATTTTGCTATAAATTTCTGATTCAGTATATTGTCCACTAAAGCACATTTTAACTAAGTCACCTGCTGGAACTGTCCCTGCTCTTTCTGGCGAAAATGCTCCTTCTCCATCTAAAGCATTATTTACATCAATAACTTTCCCAAGTTTATGAGCTCCTACTGAAACTCCACCTCCCATATGAACAACTATAAGATTTAAGTTTTCATATCCTTTTCCACTTTCTTTTCCATATCTCTTAGCTACTGCTTTTTGATTTAAAGCGTGAAATTTACTCTTTCTTGGCAATTCTGGCACTCCAGAAATTCTTGCAATCTCTTCTAACTCATCAACAACAACAGGGTCAACAATAAATGCTTTTGAATTAGCCTCTTTTGCAATTTCATTGGCTAAAATTCCACCTAAATTAGAAGCATGTTGTCCTTGAATTCCTACTTTTAAGTCATTTATTAATTCATTATTAATTTCATAAGTACCACCAGCCATTGGTTTTAGCATTCCACCTCTACCTACAACTGCATCTAATGTATCAATTTTAAAATTATTTTCCTTTAATATTTTCATTATTACTTCTTTTCTAAAATCTTTTTGATCAAATATAGTATCATATTTTGAAATTTCTTCTGTTGAATGTCTTAATGTTTCAACAAAAAGTTCTTTTTCATCTTCATAAACTCCAATTTTAGTTGATGTAGAACCTGGATTAACTATTAATAATTTATATCCCATCTTTCAATACCTCCAAATATATTACTTCTTAGCTTCTGCAACTACTGCTGCTAATGCTATTGAATTTACCTTTGTTTCAAAACTATCTGCCCTTGAAGTTAATATAACTGGAGCTGAAGTTCCTACTAATATACCACCATTTTTAGTTTTTGAAGTATATGTTAAAGTTTTATACATTACATTTGCTACATCGATATTTGGAAGTAATAATATATCTGCCTTACCTGCAACTGGTCCTGTTATTCCTTTATGATGTGCTGCTTCTTCACTTAATGCATTATCTAATGCTAATGGACCATCAACTATACATCCTTTAATTTGTCCTCTATCACTCATTTTAGATAAAAGTGCTGCATCTACTGTTGCTGGCATATCTGGATTAACTACTTCTACTGCACAAACCGGAGCAACCTTTGGCATATCAATTCCACACGCCTTAGCAACCATTACTGAATTATTTATAATTTGAGTTTTAGCTTTTAAATCTGGATAAGTAGTAAAAGCTGCGTCAGTTAATAAAATTAATCTATCTATTCCTTCAATTTCAAATACAGCTACATGTGACATAAGTTTACCAGTTCTAAGACCAACTTCCTTATTTAATACACTTCTTAAAAACGTTGCTGTATCTACTAATCCCTTCATAACCATATCAGCGGAACCACTTGAAACTAACTGTACAGCTAATAAAGCAGCTTTATTTACATCCTCTTCATGAAGTATTTCAAAATCATTTAAGTCCATGTCTATACCATGTGCTATTGCTTTTATTTTCTCAGTATCCCCTACTAATATTGCATCTGCAATTCCTCTCTCCTTTGCAGCTTTAACTGCTTCTAAAACAGGCTCATCTTGAGCTACTGCTACTGCCACCTTCTTTGTTGTTGTAACCTTTAATTTAGAAAGTAAATCGTCAAAATTCTTACTCATAATACACCTCTCCTATAATACCCTTAATAAATATCATATATTTAAATATTTTGAATTTATTTTTATATAATGAAATATTTACCTAAGCTAATTTTACCAAAGTTTTTTATAAAAACCTAAATTTTCAGAAAACTTCACGTTAATTTTTTAACTATTTCTATAAAAAATAAGATACCAAAAAATTAAGTATTAATTTTTTAGTATCTTATTTATATTTTTATCTATACATAATAAATTTTTATATTTTATAAAGGTTTATATTTAGAAATTATTCTTTCTGCAACCTTAATCCCATCAACAGCAGCTGATACAATACCACCTGCAAATCCTGCACCTTCTCCACATGGATATAATCCACTTATAGAAATACTTTCTAAATTTTCATTTCTTGTTATTTTAACTGGTGCTGAAGTTCTAGTTTCTATTCCTGTTAAAACAGCATCTTGTCTTCCATATCCTTTAATCTTTCTATCAAAATTATTTATACTGTCCTTTATTCCATCAACAACAAATTTAGGTAAACATTCTCTCATATCAGCAAATTCATATCCTGGCTTATAACTTGGAGTAACTGCACCTAATTTACTTGATTTCCTATCATTCATAAAATCACCTAATAACTGAACTGGAGCTTTATACTCTCCTCCACCTACCTTATAAGCTAATGCTTCATAATGTCTTTGGAATTCCATCCCTTTTAATACTGAATTTCCTTCAAAATCATCTGGACCCACAGTTACAACTAAAGCAGAATTTGA
Organism: Clostridium celatum; assembly: GCF_021412605.1. Lineage (NCBI taxonomy): Bacteria > Bacillati > Bacillota > Clostridia > Eubacteriales > Clostridiaceae > Clostridium > Clostridium celatum. The sequence goes on along the minus strand of NZ_JAJKGM010000010.1, from coordinate 5,380 downwards.
ATTCTCTAAATCTCTAGCATGATAACTCATTCCATTGGAAACTAATCTTTTTTCTTCAGAAGCTGCTGCAACGACAACTCCTCCTGGACACATACAGAATGAATATACCCCTCTATTTAATGCTCTGCTTTGATAAGTTAAATTATAACTAGCAGCATGTAGCCTTGGATGATTAGCCATCTTTCCATATTGCCCTACATTTATCATCTCTTGTGGATGTTCAATTCTAACTCCAATAGCAAAAGCCTTCGGCTCCATAAACACGCCAATATCACTTAACATCTCATATGTATCCCTTGAGCTATGTCCTAACGCTAAAACAAGTGCATCACATGGTATTTCATCACCATTTACTATAATACTTTTTATTTTACCATCACTACTTTTTATGTACTCAAGCTTAGAAGAAAATTTTACTTCTCCACCTAAAGCAATTATTTTATTTCTTATATTTTTAACAACATCTTTTAATATGTCTGTTCCAACATGTGGTTTTGCTTCATATGTAATTTCACTTGGTGCACCAGCATTAACAAGCTCTGCTAATACATAATCACATTTTCTATCTTTGATTCTAGTAGTTAATTTTCCATCAGAGAAAGATCCTGCTCCCCCTTCTCCAAATTGTACATTAGATTCTAAGTTTAACTCTCCAGTTTTCCAAAACTTATCCACAGTCTCTGTTCTTTTATCAACATCTTCTCCTCGTTCTATCACCAACGGTTTATAACCTTTTTGTGCAAGCATTAATGCTGAAAATAATCCTGCTGGTCCAAGTCCTACTACTACTGGTCTACTATTTAAGATTTCATTTCCTGGCTCAACATCAGGATCATATTTTGATACATCTATTCTTACATCATTATCATGTATTCTATTTACTAGTTTTTCTTCATCCTTATGTTCAAGTTCTATTGCATAAGTTAATTTAATATTATCTTTATTTCTAGCATCCAAACTTTCTCTAACAATTTTAAAATCTTTAATTTCATCAACTGATATTCTTAATTTTTTACTGATTTTCTTTTTTATTAATTTTTTATCATCATCTAAACCTAAGTTTATATTATTAATTCTTATAGTCATATAATCACCCTTATAAATTTCTTACTTATATTTCATTATTGTATCATATCTTATTACATAATAAATATTATTTTAATATTCCAATACTTAGTATTAATATATTAAAGGTTATTTAACCATAACATATTTTTATAAACTAATAATTAAAATAAAAAAACAAATGGCAAACTATTTTAAACCTAATAATTTGCCATTTGCTTTTATTGTGTTTGTTCTTCATCCTCACTTACTTCTGGTATAGTTTCCTTAGTAATATTGAACTCAATCTTACTTACATCACTTATATAAACACCTTCTATAGGATTTACTAAAGTTACTACCGGATCCACAGTAAAAGTACCTTCCTCTGTGTAGTTTCCTAAATCTAAAGTAGCAGTAAAACTTGCCTCTGTTAAAGCATTTAATTGTTCATCATATCCCGATACTTTAAACGTAATTTTATCTGCAGTTGGCGTAACAATAAATCCTGTTTGTTGATTTATTATAGAATATCCTATAGTAAATTCCTTAGTTTGAGATTTTTCTATAACTATATTAACAGCAACTGAATATTCGCCACTATCAATTAAAATATCATCTGGAACTCCCAAAGCTAAATTTAACGTGGTACTATCAGTAATTTGTGATAAATCTAATACTTCTGTTCCTATTTCATTTATATTATCTAAGGCACTTTGTGGCCCTGCTATTCCGATTTCTTTAACTGTTGGTTCAATTGAAATTAATCTTAAACCATCTGGTAACTGCCCAGTAGTATTTACTTTTACAGGTACATTTTTGCCTTCATTAACTAATATTTTGGCTTCTACCCATTGCTCTGATAGTTCTACACCTTCTATTAAATTATCATTTTCATCTACTGCTGTTACCATATAATTTTTAACTATAGTCTCCACTACATTACTTTCTTGACCTTGTGCAATAACCTTATCAACTTTATTTACTAAAGACTCTGCACCTGATATAGTTATTACCTCTGGCGTAAATGTAGGGGTTGAAACATAATAATTAGATTTAGATATTACCTCTATCCTAGACTTAACAGGAACCTCTTTACTTATATAATCTTCTATTGATACAGTTACTGTTAACGCACTACTATTCTTAACTCGTATATTATCAGGAACTTCTTTTATTGTAACAGGTATTTTTTGTGTTCCCTTTACAAACGCGAATTCACTCAAGTCTACAGTTATTTTGAAATCACTTTTATCTACTCTAAAAATATCTTGACTCTGTCCCTCTATTGTTAAATTAACATAAAATTGCTGATTTGGTGCTAATATAAGCCCTGCTGACTTTAATGAATCTTGGTTAAGTAACTCTACTGGAACTTTACTTATATCATAAGTTTTTATTGGATTTTCAATATTAGTTACATAAAACCATAAGCCTATAGATAATATAAGGCATACTATTTGAACAATTACTTTTTGTTTATTATTCCAGTTATCCACGATTTCACCTTCTTGCCTGCAGTTTTAACATTTTTATTTTCTCTATGCTCCATTATTTTCAAAAGTATATTTCTTAGTCTTTCTTTATCATAGTGCCTAGTTAACCTTCCATTTATAGCCAATGAAATAACCCCAGTTTCTTCAGAAACAACTATAATTAGAGCATCAGATATTTCTGAAAGCCCTATTGCCGCTCTATGCCTAGTTCCAAGCTTTTTATTTATTTCCTGATTATTCGTAAGAGGCAAAACGCAACCTGCTGCAATAATTTTATCTCTACCTATTATTGTTGCTCCATCATGAAGTGGTGTATTAACTACAAATATATTTTCCAAAAGATTAGCTGTTATATTAGCATCTAATTTTGTTCCTGAGCTTATAATTTCTCCAAGACCTGTTCCCTGCTCAATTGCTATTAACGCTCCTGTTTTAGTTTCAGCTAAATTTGATACTGCAGTTACAATTTCACTTACATAAATATTCCTTTGTTTCTCATCTGCAAAACCTCTTTTATCTTCAAATGCACTTCTTCCTAAATGCTCTAATGCTCTTCTTATTTCCGGTTGAAATATAATTACAACAGATATAATTCCAATAGTTAATGTTTTACTTAAAATAAAGTACAACATACTCAAATTTAATATTGAGCTTATAGGAATCAAAATAACTATAAATGCAATCCCCTTTAATAATTGTTCTGCTCTTGTTTCTTTAATAAGCATGTATCCCTTATAAAATATAAAAGCTACTACTAAAATATCAATAACAGCTGTAAAGGACATACTTCTTAGTGAATTTAGTATAATTGTTATAAAATCTTGCATTTAATTCACCACCATAAATTTTTCTAATTAAATTATACACTATTATTTAATTTGTTAAAATTTATAATTTATTTATTTTTTATTTATTTTTTATTTTTTTATTATGTAATTATATTTAAGTAATTTTAACAATATAAATAAAATGTAAGAATCATTAATACTCTATATTTAATAATAAAAATAAATATTATAAATATAATTTATTATGCAAAAGGATGTGACTATATGGAAAATATTAAAGAAAAAATTATAAATAATAAACTTTTCTTAATTACCTTATTAATTTGTGTAACTTTAACTTCTAGTATTATGCTTTTAATATATAAACATAATACATCTTCTGTTTCAATAAAAATTGATCCTATAACAGATAGTACAATAGATGAAGAGTTTACTCCATACTTACAAAAATTTTATGATATAAATTTATCATTAAAAGACTGTGTTAACGGTCTAACTATTGATACTAAAAATACTATATCAATATTAAATAGCAATATTAATGAACTTTCCGAATTACAAAATAACATTTCATCTTTAAGTATAGCTAATAATGAATATCCTGACTTAATTCCTAAACTAGTATCATCAATTGACTTAACTAAATCTCTTTATAATTATTGCATTGATGTATTATCTTATAATACTAATCTAAATAACACTGAAGTTACATCTCAAATATTACTATTGAAAGAAGATTGTATTAAAAGCTATGAAGATTTGACATACTACGGTATAACATTTACTTTTCCTGATGATAGTATTTTATTTTTTGATAATTTAATAGGCTATTTAAATACCTTAGACAAATTGGATAAAGAAAATATTGTTAAAACTTCTCAATATAATAATTTTATATCTAATTTAAATACTGCTATAGATAACTTTACTCCTTTACTCGAGGATTTAAGACCGGCCATAGAAAAAATACGTGAAGATAGTCGTTCATTGGATGTAATATTAGAAGATATTGCTTCTAAGGAGTCTAAATTTGCTGATGTAAAAAAAGCTTTCAGTTATTCTTCTATTCCTGAAAATTGTGTATCTTACTATAATAGTTTGAATAGTACCTTTAAATTATACTCAACTTATTTGAATACACTTAAAATTGCTGTAATATACGAAAAGTCTTCTTCTGGTTATGAAAGCAATAAACAAGATATAGATAAAAATTATTCTAATGCATATTCAAAATTAAAAGATGTCCAAACCTCTCTTGATACACTAAAAAATTCAATAGATTAATTATTGTATTTTTTTAAAACTTTTGGATAAAATATACCTTGATTGGGTTATTTCTAAAGGAGGTTTCTTATGAAAATTTCAAAACTTATATTTTGTTTTATACTAACCCTTTCACTTTCAGCACTTAGTATATACTCACCTAAAGCGCTTACTGCAAGACGCTCTCAGTATAATACTGGTGAATATTTAGCTTTAAATTGTAAAGAAAATAACTACATTAATAGTAGCGTAATAAATTTATCAGAAGATGATTATGTAGAAGTTTTTAAAGAAAATAACCAAATAATTTATTTAACACAAAGCGATATTTATCTAATGTCGCAAATTGTATATGCTGAAAGTAAAGGCGAACCATTTGAAGGAAAAGTGGCTGTTGCATCAGTTATTTTAAACAGAGTATTAAACTCAGGTTTTCCTGATACAATAGAAGAAGTTGTTTTCCAACCATACGCTTTTTCTTGCGTTGTGGATGGTCAAATAAGTGTTGAACCAACACAAGAATGCTTTGATGCAGTATACGAAGCATTAAATGGTAATGATCCTACAGGAGAAGCTTTATTTTTCTATAATCCCGCTACAGCAACTTGCAGTTGGATGCATGATGTAGAAAAATATAACTTAATACCCATAGGACAACATTTATTCTTTACATTATAAAAATATAAGGGCTACTTTTTAATGTAGCCCTTATATTTTTCAGACTGCTGACAAAGTGTCAGTAGTCTTTAATTTTATACAAATATGTAATATAATTTAAAATATATTAAT
>NZ_JAJKGM010000109.1:0-692 GCF_021412605.1 Clostridium celatum | reverse complement strand
ATCGGTTTTGACCTTGATAGTATTTCTCTAATTTTATCTTTATATCTTTTTAATGATTGTTTAGATATAGTAGTGCAAGCTTTTCCAAATGATAGCATTATCGTAAATCCTAGAAATTTTCTTTTCCATGGTCTCTCTACTGCACTTTTGCTTCTATTTACTTTTAATTTCAATTTACCTTCTATGAAATTTGTTATGTTATCCATAACTCTTTCTCCGGCTCTTTTACTCTTAACGTAAATGTTACAATCGTCAGCGTAGCGACAGAATTTATGCTCTCTTTTCTCTAGTTCCTTATCTAATTCATCTAACATTATATTAGATAGAAGTGGACTTAATGGACCTCCTTGAGGAGCTCCTTCCTCACTTGTTACTACTATTCCGTTAATCATTATTCCAGCCTGAAGATATTTTCTTATTAACCTCAATACTCTCTTATCTTTTATACTCCTTGAGAGTTTATACATAAGTATATCGTGGTTAACTCTATCAAAGAATTTCTCTAGGTCTATATCTACAACCCATCTATAACCTTCATTTATATAAGTTTCTGCCTTTTGTATAGCATCTTTTGCCCCTCTTCGAGGACGGAAGCCAAAACTATTTTCTGAAAAGTTCTCATCATAGATATAATTTAGCTCTTGCGCAATTGCTTGTTGAATAAACCTATCCAAAACTGTTGGTATTCCTAA
>NZ_JAJKGM010000108.1:0-710 GCF_021412605.1 Clostridium celatum | reverse complement strand
TTGTATTTAGAAAACCACTTGCTATGCAAGTGTGTTCAGATTAGCTTAAGCGGTGAGTATGAAAAAAAACTCCTTTTGTCAATAATTAAAGTAGGGTTCGCAAGCCAACTTTAATAGACAAAAGGAGGACAGCATTATGAAAAATAATACTGATAATAATAGTTTATCACATACAAAATGGAACTGTAAATATCATATAGTTTTTGCACCTAAGTATAGAAGGAAAGAGATATATGGAGAAAAGAAAGCAGAGATAGGAAAGATATTAAGACAACTTTGTGAATGGAAAGATGTTAGAATTATCGAAGCGCATGCCTGCGTAGATCATATTCATATGTTGGTTGAAATTCCACCTAAGATGAGCGTTTCAAGCTTTATGGGATATTTAAAAGGAAAAAGTAGTTTAATGATATTTGAGAGATTTTCAAATTTAAAGTATAAGTATGGAAGTAGACATTTTTGGTGTAGAGGATTTTATGTTGACACAGTAGGAAAAAATAAAAATGCAATAGAAGAATATATAAAAAACCAAGAACGTGAAGATATGATAACGGATCAAATAAGCTTTAAGGAATATACAGACCCTTTTAAGGGTAGCAAGTAAAATAGCATGCGGCTGGCGGACCAATTATGCATCTTAAGATGCTTGCTAGTAAAATGCCCTTATAGGGCGAAAGAAAAACCACCAGCTAAGCTGGTGGATATTTATT
>NZ_JAJKGM010000106.1:0-827 GCF_021412605.1 Clostridium celatum | reverse complement strand
TAAACTTATATAATTTTCAAAGAGCGAGCAATTCTATGAAAAATCAAGCTATTTTTTCATATCAGCTTAACAGATTCCTATATTTAATATAATTAAAATAATCTAACTATATTAAAATTTATATATTCGAGGTTGTTTAAAATCTATTTTTAGAAAGATTACCTCTTATCTTAATACTTTTCTTTATTAAAAACTCTATATCCGTATCTTGTATTTCTACAAAGTTCCTCTAAATTAGTTCCACTTAAATACTCTAAAGACCCTTGGCATTCTCCATCAAAATGTATTTTCATAAATTCAATAAGTTCATCATCTGCTATTTGATCCATAGCTTCGTTTTTAAAGAAATAAAATGATTCTTGAAGCTCTAATAATGTATCTTTATAATTTTCTTGCATTATATATGGTGAATCACAAAAAGCTTCAATTATTTTTTTCAAAACACCTTCCGAAAATTCAATTCTTCCCGTATCTTTTAGTGACTTAAAACGATTTTCAATTAACTCATTAATATCTTCATTTGATAAGGTTAATCCATATTTAAGTGTTAATTCATTGCATTTTTTCAATTCTATTACTGCTTGTTTTTTTTGTATATCTTGAAGTACTAAACTAATATTTTTACTCATACTAATCACCTCTAGATATACTCTACTCCTAAGCCTAACCTACTACAAGACTTGAAATTTAGGCGATTTTGTGGTAATATAGAATCATAAAATAACAAAAAAATAAGGCTTAAGCCTTATTTTTTTTCAGACTGCTGACAAAGTGTCAGTAGTCTTTAATTTTATACAAATATGTAATATAATTTAAAATATATTAAT
>NZ_JAJKGM010000105.1:0-837 GCF_021412605.1 Clostridium celatum | reverse complement strand
ATTCTAACTTAACGGATAGAGGTAAAAGTAAATTAGCTGAAAATACTATTACTGAAAGTTTTGAAGCTACTATAGATGCTCAAAATTATAGAATTGACTGGGATTTAGGAGACTTTGTAACTATTCTAGATGATGAAATAGGTGTTATTAGTGATATACAAATAGTAGAAATTAGGGAAATTTATGAAGAAGGTATATTAACTATAGAACCTACTTTTGGAGAGGCTATAAACCAATTTGGAGATAGCTTTAAACAAGCTATTAACAATCCAGTTTATGAAAATACAAAAAGTGTTATATCAACTACTATTCCTAATTCTAAAGGAGTTAAGTGGTTAGAATTGATAGGAGAGGAGTGATAATATGGCTATAAAAAAAGTAAGAGAAAGATTTCATAATGGTGGTACTACTGGAACAGAAGCTGATTATGATGTATTACATTATGAAACTAGTGAGGATATGATTATAGGACAAGTTCAGAATCTAGCTACTACAGGTTATAGAACACTTCCAGGTGGACTTATAATTCAATGGGGAATAGTTGAAGGAGTTACAAACTCATGGAAGACAGTTCGATTCCCGATAGAGTTTCCTAAGGCTAGTATAAGCGTACAGTTACAAGAGTTGAATAATACAGGTGGTGCTACACAAACATATTTACAAGATGCATATGTAGGTAATAAAACATTATTTACTTGTAAGCATGAAGGAACTACATCTAGAAAATTCTATTGGTTTGCAATAGGATATTAAGGAGGTATTTATGTATTTAAGTGGAAATGATAAAGATTTTACGTTCAAACATGAAAAAATTCATGTTATAAGTTCTGATGATGT
>NZ_JAJKGM010000104.1:0-890 GCF_021412605.1 Clostridium celatum | reverse complement strand
TTGCACGCAAGGGGTCAAGGGTTCGAATCCCTTTACCTCCACCAAAAGCTACGATATAAATCGTAGCTTTTTTTGTTTTATTAATTTAAAAATATTATAATGAAAATACAAGGTTACGTTTAAAAAATAAATTGATTTTTAAAATTAATTATAGAAATTTATTATAATATTTGAAGAAAAAATCTTTTTTGAAACTCAAATATTACATTTAGTTGTTCTTTATCATATCTTTTAAACACTTACAGATATTAATTTATCTTAAGTATTGTTTGTTTTATTTATTATTGTGACAAGATAAACAATAGGTTTATTTTAAGGTATAAACTATCCTATTATAATATGTATCAATTTTGATGATATCCAGAGAAAGTGTATTATAATTTGAAATGTATATAAAACTATATTTAATATGACCAGATCCAAGATTTCTATCTATAAATACTTCAATGATTTTACCTGGAGATTTTTATATAATAAATTTTACTGCTGAAAATAAGGTTCAAATTATAATAATTATAATAAGTTTTAAAAAGATTTTGATTATATATTTTATTAATATAATTAAAAATATATAGTTATTTTTTTATATAATGTCTTTGAAACAGTAGATATTATGGGGCATATAGTAGAAGAAGTATGAAAAATTAACATTTATAAAATAATTTATAAAAAAGTGTTGACACAAAACTAAAGTAATGATAATATAAAGAAGTCGTCAGCGACAACATCAAAAAACATTTTTAAGAAATTAAAAAAAAGTGTTGACAAGGTGTTGAGATGATGATAAGATAAAGAAGTCGCTTGAGAGCGATGCAGAAAATGGTCTTTGAAAATTGAACAGAATATAGTTAAAGTAAACCAGCAATTCTTTTGAGAGTCTTAAAATAAAG
>NZ_JAJKGM010000103.1:0-986 GCF_021412605.1 Clostridium celatum | reverse complement strand
GTTGCCAGGTAATACAAAGCACTTAGTATAAAGCTAGGTGCTTTTTTGTTATGTAAAATTATAATTTTAAAGATAATCAACGGTCCACTTTGACGCTTGAATAAAATAAAAGTATGATATGATTTTAGTGTACAATTTAGTGGAGGATCATTAAGTTATTAAAAATTGTTGAGAAATGGTGTCAGATAAGATAAAAACACTTAGAAATTAATCTAAGTGTTTTTTATATTATAGATATAAATTAGTTTATTTACATCAAATATATTATTTTGAGAGAGAATTAAAGAAAATTATCATTTATTAAAGAGTGGATATAAAAATAAATTTTTAAATCCCAATTTATTTAAATAAGTTCCATTTAGATAAGAAAATATTTAGATTAAATTCTAAGCATGCTTTCTTAAAAATGTTTATTATATTTAGATTTTTTAAATTTACTTTAATATGATTTTTTATAAAAAGTCTATCGTAAATTATCCTGATATAATATTAAAAATTTCATTTCAATTATAAAATATTAAATTTTAAATTTTAATTATATAAGGATTCTACATATTCTATTAAAAATAAGGTTTTTTATTAAATGTGGAAAATGTTAATTATGTTGATAATTATAAATTGTGGTTGATATTATAGTGTGGATAATGTGTATTAAGTGGATAAAGTATTTGTCTAATAATACCACAGTTCCTAGTGTATCAATATAAGAAAATAGAAGTATATAGTTGAATTTTAAAGAAAAAGTGCAATAGAGTTTTTTATTTGGATAATAATTGATTATTATGAGTTTTATTAGATGGTATTATAAATCATGTCCTTAGGGGAAACCAGTAAGCCGAAAGGCTTGATACAAGTAAGTTAATGTAATTAACAAAAATGTTAAAAAATATGTTGACAGAAAAGTATTACGGTGATAAGATAAGGAAGTCGCTTGAGTGCGACACAGAAAATGGTCTTTGAAAATTGAACAGAATATAGTTAAAGTA
>NZ_JAJKGM010000102.1:0-1110 GCF_021412605.1 Clostridium celatum | reverse complement strand
AGAAGAAGTAGTAGCTAATGAAGGTGCAACACAAGATCAAGTAGATGTTGCTAAGACAGCAGTACAAAATGCAATTGGAGCTTTAGAGGAAAAAGAAGAAAAACCAGAAGTTAATGTAGACAAGACATCATTAAAGATAACTATTGATTATGCTAATGAACTTAAAGATGGTGGAGCACTTGAAGGTGTAGTACCAGCAGTAGTTAAGGAATTTAACGACGCGTTAGCAGAAGCTGAAGCATTATATGCAAATGTTAATGCTACTGAAGCAGAAGTTAAAGCAAGTTTTGATAGATTAACATCAGCAATTCATATGTTAAGCTTTGAAGCCGGAGATAAGAGTGAGCTTGAAAACTTAATTAATTCAGCCAATGCTTTAGATAAGGATAAGTATACTGAAGAAAGCTGGGCTAAGTTAGAAGAAGTTTTAGCTGAAGCTAATGGAGTATTAGCAGATGAAAATGCAATGCAAGAAGAAGTTAATGAAGTATCTGGTAAGTTACAACAAACTATTGAAAACTTAGAAGAAAAACCAGTAAACACTGTAGATAAATCAATACTTCAAGGTTTAGTTGATAGAGTAGAAGGAACTGATTCTACTAAGTATATTCCATCAACATGGACAGCATTTGCAAATGCTCTTGAAGCTGCAAATACAGTGCTTTCAAATGAAAATGCTACTCAAGAAGAAGTAGATTCAGCATATAGCACATTATTAAGAGCTTACTTAAGCTTAAGATTAACTCCAGACAAGTCTTTACTTGAAGGATTAATTAAAGAAGTTGAAAGTATAGATTTAGCAATGTATACAGCTAAGAGTGCAAAGGCAGTTGAAAAAGCATTAAAAGAAGCTAATAAAGTATTAGCAGATGATGAAGCAACTGAAAAAGAAATAAATACAGCATTAGCAAATCTTGAAAATGCTAAGAATTCTTTAGTTGCAAACTCATCAAATTCAACTTCAAGCAACAATAATAGTTCAAATAATAACAATCAATCATCAAGTTCAAATAATAATAGCGGAACTGCAAACAGTGGAAGCACTACTGGAAATTCAAATAGTGGAAAGTTACCACAAACAGGAACAGCAGGTGTAGCTGGAACATTAAT
>NZ_JAJKGM010000101.1:0-1111 GCF_021412605.1 Clostridium celatum | reverse complement strand
ATAAATTAATATATTTTAAATTATATTACATATTTGTATAAAATTAAAGACTACTGACACTTTGTCAGCAGTCTGAGGCACACTATATAATTAATATTAATTATATAGTGTGCCTTTTATGTAATTGAAGCTTTAATTAGTATTTATAAATTAAATATTTTCAATTTGCCAATCAATAGGTTTTTTGTTAATAGATATAAGAAAATTATTAATCTTTGAAAATGGTTTACTACCAAAGAAGCCTCTAGATGCAGATAGAGGACTAGGATGAACAGAAGAAAGAATCAAATGTTTTTTGTTAGTGATAAGTTCTTTTTTCTTTATTGCATTATTTCCCCAAAGTAAAAAAACAACAGGATCTTCTTTTTCATTTACTAATGATATAATTTTATCAGTGAAGATTTCCCAACCAATATTTTTATGTGAATTAGCTTCACCAGCTCGGACAGTAAGCGAAGTATTTAAAAGTAAAACTCCTTGATCAGCCCATTTTTTTAGATAACCGTTGTTAGGAATATAGCATCCTAAATCAGAATTTAATTCCTTATATATGTTTAATAGTGAGGGGGGAATCTTTACACCTGGATTAACGGAAAAGCTTAATCCATGAGCTTGGTTAGGCCCATGATAGGGATCTTGACCAAGAATAACAACTTTTACATCTTTATAAGGCGTAAAATGTAGAGCATTGAATATATCAAATTTATCAGGATAAATTGTTTTAGTATTATATTCGGATACTAGGAACTTTCTTAATGATAAATAATAGTCTTTTGAAAATTCATCTTCTAGCAGCTCTTTCCAATCATTGTTTAATATATTTGACATGATAATCACCTCGATATTTAGTTTTAACAATATTTAATGCAAATATTAATTAATTATAACACAAACGCTACCTAGTATATCAATAGTAGAAAAATAAAGAAAAATAAAGAAAAATATAATAAAATTAATAATAAACTTGAATAAAATAATAAAATATTGAAATAATAAAAAGTGAATGATGTTAAGATAAAACACGTCGCTGATAGCAAAATGTAAAACTTGATTAAAGCAAGATATACAGCAGTTAAGAGCGATAAAACATTTCTAAAAAGATGTTAAAAAC
>NZ_JAJKGM010000100.1:0-1198 GCF_021412605.1 Clostridium celatum | reverse complement strand
GGGAGAGTAGATAGATTTGTGTAAAAAACAAATCTATCTACTCTTTTTTGTATGATTAGTTGGTAGATTTGGAATAATATACTATATAAATTTTAGGAGGATTTTCTATGGCAAGAAAAAATGATATCAATTTTGATTACAATTCAGAGATAAAAAAGTGTAAAACAATCGATGACGTTCTTGGAAAGAACGGATTAGTTCAAAGGTTAGTTAAGGATGTACTAGAAAATATACTTGAAGCAGAAATGGATGAACATCTTGGTAGAGATAAATACCAACGTCAAAGCAATATTGATCCTGGCGAAAGAAATTATAGAAATGGATATAGCCAAAAAAATCTAAGAAGTTCATTTGGAGATGTTGATCTCGATATACCAAGGGATAGAAAGTCTGAATTTGAGCCTCAAATAGTAAAGAAATATGAAACTGTTTGTAATGAATTAGATAAAAAAATAATTTCTCTTTATGCTAAAGGTATGACTACTAGCGACATTCAGGCTGAAATAGAAGATTTATATGGAATAACAATCTCACCATCAATGGTTTCTAAAATAACAGATAAAGTAATAGCTACCGCTACCGAATGGCAAAATAGAATGTTAGATAAAATATATCCAATAGTTTACTTAGATGCTATGTACTTTAAGGTTAGAAGCAACGGAAAAATAGTTAATAAAGCTGTATATATTTGTTTAGGATATACGATGGAAGGATATAAAGATATTCTTGGACTATGGGTTGATGAAGCCGAAGGAGCTAAGTTTTGGCTAGGTATTTGCAATGACTTAAAAAATAGAGGTGTAAAAGAAATCTTAATTGCTTGTATGGACGGACTTAAAGGGCTACCACAAGCTATTCAGACCGTATTTCCATCAGCTAATATACAAACATGTATTGTTCATCAAATAAGAAATTCTATAAAATACATAGCTTCAAAAGATAAAAAATCATTTATGAAAGATTTAAAAGAAGTTTATAAAGCTCCTACTGAAGAATTTGCGTTAGCGCAGCTAGACAAACTAAAAGAAACTTGGGGAAATAGTTATGGAATGGTTATAGATTCATGGTATAACAACTGGAATAACTTATCTACTTTCTTTGATTTCTCGCCTAGAATAAGAAAAATGATCTATACAACTAATGCACTTGAAGGATTCAATAGACAGGTACGTAAGTATACTAAATCTAGAACTATATT